>JALOKS010000238.1 GCA_025456385.1 Thermoanaerobaculales bacterium
GTCGAAGAGGTGGCCGGAGGTCGAGCTCCTGGTGGTCGGCCGCAAGGCCTCCGACTACTTCCGCCGCCGCAGCTGGAGCGTCGTGCTCGACGAGCGCGAGACGATGTCCCGCCTGAGCGCGGACAGCGGACCGCGCCTCGGCCAGAAGCTCATCGGCGCCTTCACCGGCGGCGCCGTCGACCAGGTGTGGTTGGCCTACAACAGCTTCGTCAACCTCATCCGCCAGGAGGTCGTGATCCAGCGCCTGCTGCCGATCGAGCCGCCGCCGGTGGCGGACGACGGCTCCCTGGCGCGGGTCGACTACCTCTACGAGCCGGACGCCCGCAGCCTTCTCGCCGAGCTCCTGCCGCGCCACGTCGAGACCCAGGTCCAGCGGGCGCTCTATGACTCGGCCGCCGCCGAGCAGGCCGCCCGCATGACCTCCATGGACGCGGCGACCCGCAATGCGGGCGAGATGATCGACCGGCTGACCTTGCTCTACAACCGAACCCGCCAGGCCGTGATTACCAGAGAACTCATCGAGATCGTCTCCGGCGCCCAGGCGCTCGAGGGATAGGGAGTCGAAAGCACATGAGCCAGCAAGTCAACGGGCGCGTCGTCCAGGTTATCGGGCCAGTGGTGGATGTCGAGTTCCCGGACAAGCACCTGCCGGCGATCTTGAACGCGGTCCGCATCGTCGACGACGCCGACAAAGGGGTGGTACCCATCGACGTCACCTGCGAGGTGGCACAGCACCTCGGGGACAACCGCGCCCGCTGCATCGCCATGCAGCCGACGGACGGCATGGTGCGCGGCATGGTGGCCACCGACCTCGGCCAGCCGATCACGGTGCCGGTCGGCCGCAAGACCCTCGGCCGCGTGCTCGGCGTGCTCGGCGACCCGGTCGACGGCCGGGGTCCGGTCGAGACCGACGAGCGGCTGCCGATCCACCGCCAGGCGCCGCCGCTGTCCGAGCAGTCCACCGAGACCGAGATGTTCGAAACCGGCATCAAGGTCGTCGACCTCCTCGAGCCCTACACCAAGGGCGGCAAGACCGGCCTCTTCGGCGGCGCCGGCGTCGGCAAGACCGTCATCATCATGGAGCTCATCAACAACGTCGCCCTCCAGCACGGCGGCTTCTCGGTGTTCTCCGGCGTCGGCGAGCGCACCCGCGAGGGCAACGACCTCTGGCTCGAGATGACCGAGGCCGGGGTTATCGACCCCGACAACTGGGAGAACTCCAAGGCATCGCTCATCTACGGCCAGATGACCGAGCCGCCCGGCGCGCGGCTGCGGGTCGGCCTGTCGGGTCTGACGGTCGCCGAGCACTTCCGCGACTCCGAGGGGCAGGACGTGCTGCTCTTCATCGACAACATCTTCCGCTTCACCCAGGCCGGGTCCGAGGTGTCAGCCCTCCTCGGGCGGATGCCGTCGGCGGTCGGCTACCAACCGAACCTGGCCACCGAGATGGGCGAGCTGCAGGAGCGCATCACCTCCACCAAGCGCGGCTCGGTGACCTCGGTGCAGGCGATCTACGTGCCGGCCGACGACCTCACCGACCCGGCGCCGGCGACCGCCTTCGCGCACCTCGACGCGACCTCGGTGCTGTCGCGTCAGATCTCCGAGCTCGGCATCTACCCGGCGGTCGACCCCCTGGCCTCGACCTCGCGCATCCTCGACCCCGGCATCGTCGGCGAGGAGCACTACATGGTGGCCCGCGAGACGCAGCGCATCCTGCAGCGCTACAAGGACCTGCAGGACATCATCGCGATCCTGGGCATCGACGAGCTGTCGGAGGAGGACAAGCTCACCGTCGCCCGCGCGCGCAAGATCCAGCGCTTCCTGTCGCAGCCCTTCCACGTCGCCGAGCAGTTCACCGGTTTCCCAGGCCGCTACGTGAAGGTCGAGGAGACCATCCGCGGCTTCAAGATGCTGTGCAGGGGCGAGCTCGACCACCTGCCGGAGCAGGCCTTCCTGTACGTCGGCGGCATCGACGAGGCGATCGAGAAGGCCGAGAAGATGAAGGCCGAGGACTGACATGGCCGACACCCTGCGCCTCGAGGTCGTGACCCCGACCCACCGCGTGCTCGAGGGCCGCGCGAGCGAGGTGCGCATTCCGGGCGCCCTCGGCGAGCTCGGCGTCCTCCCGGGCCACACGCCGCTGCTGACCTCCCTCGGCACCGGCGAGCTGAAGTGGACGGAGGGCACCACGCAGGGCCGGCTGGTCGTCCAGGGGGGCTTCGCCGAGGTCCAGCCGGACGCCGTGACCGTGCTCGCCACGATCGCGGAAACCGTCGAGCAGATCGACGTCGCAGCCGCGCGCGAGGCCCTCGAGGCGGCGCGCGAGGGCCTCAAGACCGCAGCGGCCGAGGACTTCGATCGCCTTGACGCCGCGCTGCGCCTCGCCGAGGCCCGGCTCGGCGCCGCTGGCGGCCGCTGAGCCGGGAGCGGGGCCGCAGCGCGCGACCCGCGCCGCACCGCCGTTGACAGTGCCGCAGACGATCCGCTAGCGTTGCCGGGCTTCACAGCTGGGGGGTGCCGGTGGCGGCTTCGGCTTCGGGACGTGGGCAGTGGGGCTCGCAGCTCGGCTTCGTGCTCGCGGCTGCGGGCTCGGCGATCGGTCTCGGCAACATCTGGCGTTTTCCGTATGTCACGGGGCAGAGCGGCGGCGGCGCCTTCGTCCTCGTCTACCTCTGCTGCGTGGTCTTCGTCGCGCTGCCCGTCATGCTGCTCGAGATCAGCCTCGGCCGGGCGACGCAGAGGAACCCGGTCGGCGCGCTGCTGGCGGTGCGCCCGGGCACCCGCTGGCGCTTTCTCGGTTACCTCGCCCTCGCCACCGGGCTCGGCATCCTCTCCTACTACGCGGTGATCGCCGGCAAGGTGGCGGCCTACTGCGCGAGCTACGCCCGAGCCTTGACGGGCGGCGGCGGTGCGGACTATCAGGGCACCGCCGGCAGCGTCGTCTTCTACTTCGCGTTCTTCCTGGTCCTGACCCTGGCGGTGGTCGCCGGCGGGGTGCAGCGCGGCATCGAGCGCTGGTCGAAGATCCTGATGCCGCTCCTCCTCGTCACCATGCTCGGCATCATCGCCCGCGGCCTCTTCCTGCCCGGCTCGCTCGCCGGAGTGCAGTGGTTCCTGACCCCGGACTTCAGCAAGATCGACGGCCGGGTCGTGCTCGCGGCGATGGCGCAGGCCTTCTTCTCGCTCTCGCTCGGGATGGGGGCGATGCTGACCTACGGCTCCTACCTCTCGAAGCAGCAGGACATCCTGCGCTGCGGCGCGTGGGTCGTCTTCTTCGACACCCTGGTCGCGGTCCTCGCCGGCCTGATGATCTTCCCCGCCGTGTTCGCGCTCGGCCACGACCCCGCAGCCGGAACCACCCTGACCTTCCAGGTCCTGCCGGCGGTCTTCGCGGGCATGCCCGGCGGCACGGCGATCGGGCTGCTCTTCTTCTTCCTCCTCGGCGTCGCGGCGCTGACCTCGACCGTTTCCCTGCTCGAGGTCGTCACCGCCTACTTCGTCGACGAGCGCTCGTGGCCGCGGTCGCGGGCGGTGTGGGCGGTGAGCGCCGCCACCTTCGTCGTCGGCATCCCCTCCGCTTTCGACCTCGCCGGACACGACCCCTTCTCGTCCCTCCGCCTGCTCGGCCAGCAGGGCTTCCTCGGCCTCATGGACTTCGTCTGGGGGAACCTGTCGCTCGCCTTCGGCTCGCTGATGCTGTGCCTGTTCGGGATCTTCGTCTGGGGGCTGCCGCGGGCGGCCGCGGAGATCGCCTCCACGTCGCCGTTCTTCGCCCGCTTCAGCAGGGTGTGGATCTTCTTCGTGCGCTGGCTGTGCCCGCTGGCGATCGCCTTCATCCTCGCCACCCTGTTCGGCCTCTAGGATGCGCCCCGCGGCACCCTGTGCTCGGCGATGATCGCGCCGAAGGCTTGCGCCCCGCGCCATTCCCGGTTAGAGTGGCGGGCCGTCGGGGCGTAGCTCAGCCTGGCAGAGCGCACGGTTCGGGACCTTCAGGGCCGGCGGTGGCACCGCCGGCCCTGAAGTGCGTTGACTTACGCCTCGTTTTCACCTAGTGTCGTTGCTGGGGAGATCGCCGATGACCTACCTCACCGAGCGCCAGCGCGACGTTCTCCGCTTCATCAGGGCGCGGCTCGACGTCGCCGGCGTCGCGCCGACCTTGCAGGAGATCGCGGATGCCTTCGGCTTCCGCTCCACGGCGAGCGCCCAGAAGCACGTCGCCCACCTCGAGCGCAAGGGCTTCCTCGAGCGCCGCAAGCACCAGAAGCGGGGCCTCGTCCTGGCCGGCCACGGCGCGGCCTCTGGCGCCGAGCTGCCGCTCTTCGGCGTCGTCGCCGCCGGCTCGCCGATCGAGTCGATTCCGGACGAGGAGCGGGTGTTCGTGCCTTCGAGCTTCCTGCGCTCGGGCGAGCACTTCGTGCTCAGGGTCCGTGGCGACTCGATGATCGACGACGGCGTGCACGACGGCGACCTCGTGGTGGTGCAGCAGGCGCATGCCGCGAAAGACGGCGAGATGGTGGTGGCCCTGGTCGCCGGCGAGGTCACCCTGAAGCGGATCTACCGCGAGGGGGCCTCGCGGGTGCGACTGCAGCCCGCCAACCCGGCGCTGGCCCCGCTCCTCGTGCCTGCGCGCGAGCTCCAGGTCCAGGGGGTGGTGGTCGGTCTGCTCCGGAGGTACTGAGCGGCTGTCTTGACTCCCCCCGGGAACTCGGCTAGCGTTTCCGCATGCCTGACCTCGATCCGATCGTTCTCATGATGACCTCGGTCGGCACCGAGCAGCAGGCGGTGGAGATCTCCGAGGAGCTCATCGCCCGCCGCCTCGCCACCTGCATCAACATCGTTCCCTGCCTGCGCTCGATCTACCGCTGGAAGGGCAAGGTCTGCGAGGACACCGAGTACCTCCTCCTGATCAAGACCCCCGCACGCCTGTTCGATGCCGTGTCCGCCGCGATCCGCGAGTTCCACTCCTACGAGCTGCCCGAGATCCTGGCGCTGCCGGTAACCGCCGCCGAGACCAACTTCCAGCAGTGGGTGCTGCAGATGGTCGAGCCCGGCGAGGACCCGGCGGACGACGACGCCTCGGACTACGACTGACGCGGACGGCGTGCCCACGAGCCACCCACCCATCTCGCGATGACAGGCAACAGCCCGCTGCAAGCCAACCTGATCCTGGCCAGCCGCTTCGAGAACATCGAGGTCGCGGAGCACACCCTCCTCGACCTCTGCCGTCGCGCGGGCTGTGCCGACGACATCGAGTACCCGTTGGTGACCGCCCTCCGCGAGGCGATCGCCAACGCGGTTCGCCACGGCAACCGCCAGGACCCGGCACGCCTGGTGCGCCTCGAGTACCGGATCAGCAACGGCAGCATCACGATCCGCGTCGATGACGAAGGAGAGGGTTTCGACCCGTCGGCCGTGCCCGACCCGACGGCGGAGGCCAATTTGCTGCGGCCGAGCGGTCGCGGTATCTTCTACATGCGCCGGTTCATGCGTCGCGTGGAGTTCGAACGGGCAGCCGCGGGCGGGACGTCGGTCCTCATGGAGCGCGACCTGAAATCTTCGGACAGCGATCACGGTTGATGAGCAGCGGAGGGCACATGGTGAGCCCCGTTCCTCGACAAAAGGAGAATCCTATGAAGAGCAGCACCCGCGATGTCGGCAACATCCGCATCATCGAGCTCGCCGGCAAGATCACCATCGGCTCAGGCGACGTCAAGATCCGCGAGCTCATCGCGCACGCCCTCGAGGACGGCAAGACCAACATCCTCTTCGATCTCGGCGGCGTCACCGCCATCGATTCCTCCGGGATAGGCGAGATGGTCGCCTGCTACACGACGGTCACCAAGCGCGGTGGCCGCCTCAAGCTGATGCACCTCTCGCCGAAGATCAACGACATCCTGCAGGTCACCCAGCTGATCACCGTCTTCGACGTCTTCGACGACGAGCGCGAGGCCGTGGGCAGCTTCTGAGCCGGATCCCCGCGCTCGCCGCTCAGCCGGTCGGTGGTGACGGCCCCTCGATCACCACCTCGCCGGCATAGTCGCCGTCGGGCACCCCCGGGATCGCCAGACCGACGACCAGCTCGCTCGCCTGGAGGCTGTCGAAGGGTGCGGCCAGCGGCTTCCACACCGGCCACACCTGCCGCACGACGCCACCCGCGACCCGCACCCGCACGGCGTGCCGGCCGGGCACGCTGGCGGCCCGGGGCTCGAAGTCCTGCCAGGCGGTGTCGCTGCCCATGAACACCAGGAGCCGCCCCGCGGCGACCCGGTCCCCCGCGGCGGAGCGTCCGTCGTACCCGTCGCCGGCGCTGAGCGACCGGCCGAGCTTGCTCGCCGCCGCGGGCGGTCCACCCCGGCCTCCCGGCTCGCCCATCGTGCTCGGTGCCAACGCGCTCTGGGTGTCAGCATCGGCCGCAAGCCCGTCGGGCGCTTCGTCCGCCGGTCCCGGCGGGAGGCCGGCGCGCTCGCGCAGCGGCGGCGAGGCGGCGCCGGCTTCCGGGAACGGCGCGGCCTCGGGGCGGACCGCCGGGGACGGCGGCGGGGCGCCGCTGGAGCCGAGAGCGTCCTCCTCGCCCCCGGCGGCGAGCGGCGCCTGGACGGTCAGGACCGCGGGGACCACGGACGGCGGCCGCTGCAGAACCTGGACGCCGACGGTGACGCCGAGCGCCACCGCGGCGGCGGCCGCGAGCCAGCGCACACGACGACCCGGCCGTGACGATTCCGATCCGTGCCGCAGAGGACCGATCCGGGCGTCCAGCCCGGGGGGCGCGAGCTCGCTCGCGGCCAGTGCCTGGAGGGCGCTGCGCACCCGCGTCAGGGCGGCGAGCTCGTCGCGCAGACCGGGATCGGCCGCCAGCGCGCGCTCCATCTCCCGCGCCTCACCGGGGTCGAGGTCGCCGTCGAGGAGGCGGCTCAGACCTTCAGTGATGGCGTCGTTCATGCTCACCCCACCACCGTGCGCAGCAGGGCCCGCGCCCGGGCCAGGCGGGAGCGCACGGTGCCGACCGGAACCCCGAGCACCGTCGCGATCTGCTCGTAGCTGAGACCCTCGCCATCGCGGAGCCAGACGACGACCCGGAAATGCTCCGGGAGTCGTGCCAGGGCGGCCGCAACGAGCGCCAGCGCCTCGGCCGCGGCGGCCCCCCGCTCGGGATCGGGCCGCGGGTCGGGGAGCTGCTCGAGCAGCACCCGCGCGTCGCCCGCGGCGGCCACGGGAACCGCGCCCCGCCGGCCCTGGCGTTTGCGGTGCGCTCGCAGGTGGTTCCATGCGATCTGGAACACCCAGGTGCTGAGCTGGGCCTCACCACGGAAGCCGGGCAGCCCCCGCCAGACGCGCAGGAAGATCTCCTGGCACAGATCGAAGGCCTCCTCCTCGCTGCCGGCCAGGCGTCGCGCGAGCCGCCACACCGGCTGGCGAAAGCGCTGGTACAGCTCCTCGAAGTCCACCGCGCCAGTGTGCCATACGCCCCCGCCTCCTCGAGTGAGAGCCCTCAGCGCCCGCCGAGTTCCGGACCCAGCTCCTCGGCCAGCAGCCCGGCCACCAGGAGCTCGAGCCGCGCGGCGACCTGTCCGTAGACGCTCGGGTCCTCTCCGAAGGGATCCGGGATCTCCCAGGCCTCGCGACGGTTCCCGATCTCAGGCGGCAGCAGATCGAGCCCGCGCGCACCGAGGAGCGACACGACGACGTCGAACTGCTGCCCGGCGACCGCCTCCAGGCCCTTCGAACGCAGGTCCGTGGTGAGGTGGCCGCGCTCCGCCAGGGTGGCGAGGGTCGCCTCCGCGACGAAGCCGGCCGGCGCCAGACCGGCGGAGGACGCGGCCACCCGCTCGCCGCCGAGGCTCCGCGCCATGGCCTCGGCCATGATCGAGCGGCAGCTGTTGCCGAGGCAGATGAAGAGCAGGGTGAGCGGCTCCACGGCGACAGTGTAGTGGCTCCGCCGCGGCCGGCGGTCCCTCCCCCGCCGATTGACCCGCCAGCACCTCCGCGATAGCCTAGAAGACTGGAGGGGCAGTCGGCGCCTTGGTTCTGACAGGGTTCAACACCGACGTCGAGTACCTCGGCACCGTCTTCCACGTCCAGACCGAGGACAAGGGCCGCGGCAACCCGCTCGTCGAGTCGCTGGTCTACACCAGCGGCGAGATCCTGTACAGCCGGCGCACGCCCTACCACGACCTGCTGGCGGAGAACGTCACCAACGATGCGATCGCGAGCCTGATGGAGCGCCAGCACCGGACGATCGTGCAGGCGGTGCAGGCGGGTGGAGTCGGGCGCCTGACCGGAGCGATCGACCTCGTTCCCGGCGCCGAGGACACGACCGCCACCCGTGGCCAGACCCCCCACCGCCGCGCCGAGCCCGGGGGCGAGCCCTCGCTCGACCAGGTGATCCTCGACTACCTCGAGGCCCAGCGCCAGCGCGCGCACCTCATTCTCCGCGCCGTCGGCGAGCACCACTTCGTCTATGACGCCGACGCCAGCCTCTCCGTTGTCGCGGAGGACTCGGTGAGCCACGGACCGCTCGCCGGCGTCGCCGTGTCGGCGATCTTCAA
>JALOKS010000239.1 GCA_025456385.1 Thermoanaerobaculales bacterium
CGAGCTGCCGGACGGCGTCGATGCACGGAGTCTCCTCGAGCGCTGCCTCGAGGACAATGTCGCCTTCGTTCCGGGCAGCGCCTTCTTCGCCGAAGGGGGGCACGAGAACACGCTGCGGTTGAACTTCTCGGCGATGCCGGAACCGCGGATCGCCGAGGGCATCCGACGGCTCACGACCGCCCTGGCGCAGGCGCTCGATCCGGTTGGTGCCGGAGGGTGAGGATGCCGCGCTGCGCCGTCTATCGCACCAGCGCCCCGGCGGCTCGGTTTCGCCCTCTCATGAGAGGCCGTGGTACGCCTCAGGCGTGATCACGACGTGCCGCGCCACTTCGAGGCCTGCTCGTTGGCGACCTGGGCGCGCTGGGCCGGCTGGCCCCTGGCGGTGGTGCTGCTGGTGGTGCACCTGGTGCGCTGCCGTCGGTACGAGATCATCGTCGGCCGGAGAACGCTCGGGCTGAGCTGCGGCCCGTACCGCCACACGGTGTCGCTGGGCAGCATCGAAAAGGGGGAGGCGTGGGCGGGGACGAGCGCCATCCCGCGCGAGGCCGCACGAGGTGAGGCTCGGAATCCCACCCGGGTGGTCGGCAGCTCACTCCTCGCCCATGAACGGGTACGCGAAGTGCTTGGGCGGCACGAAGTTCTCCTTGATCGTGCGCTGCGAGGTCCAGCGGATGAGGTTGAGGTAGGAGCCCGCCTTGTCGTTGGTGCCGGAGGCGCGCGAGCCGCCGAAGGGCTGCTGACCGACCACCGCGCCGGTCGGTTTGTCGTTGATGTAGAAGTTCCCGGCGGCGTGGCGGAGGCGGTCCGCCATGCGGATGATCGTCGTTCGCTCCTCGGCGAAAATGGCGCCGGTCAGGGCGTAGGGAGAGGTCGTGTCGCAGAGCTCCAGGGTCGCGTCGAGCTCGGCGTCCTCGTAGACGAAGACCGTCAGCACCGGGCCGAAGATCTCCTCCTGCATGAGCTTGAAACGGGGGTTCGAGGTCTCGACCACCGTCGGTTGGATGTAGTAGCCCTCCGAGTCGTCCCAGGACCCGCCGCAGAGGATCGTCGCCTCGGAGGAGTCCTTGGCGTGCTGGATGTAACCCGTGATGTCGGCGAAGGCGCCGGCGTCGATGACGGCGTTGAAGAAGTTGCGGAAGTCGGTGGGCGGGCCCATCGTGATCTCGGCGACCTGGCCCACGAGCCGCTCCTTGAGCCGCTTCCAGAGCGAGCGCGGGACGTAGGCCCGCGAGGCGGCGGAGCACTTCTGGCCCTGGTACTCGAAGGCGCCGCGGACCATCGCCGTCGCCAGCGCGTCGATGTCGGCCGAGGCGTGGGCGAAGATGAAGTCCTTGCCGCCGGTCTCGCCGACGATGCGGGGGTAGGTGCGGTAGGCGGCGATGGTGTCGCCGATCGCCCTCCACATGCCGTGGAAGACCGCGGTCGAGCCGGTGAAGTGGATACCGGCGAGCCGCGGGCTCGCCAGCACCGGGTTGCCGACCTTGGAGCCGGAGCCGGGGATGAAGTTGATGACGCCCGCCGGGAAGCCGGCCGCTTCCATGAGCTTCATCAGGTACCAGCCGGTCACGACCGTCGACGAGGCAGGCTTCCACAGGACGGTGTTGCCCATCAGCGCCGGCGCCGTCGGCAGGTTGCCGGCGATCGATGCGAAGTTGAAGGGTGTGACGGCGAAGACGAAGCCCTCGAGGGCGCGGTACTCGACGTAGTCCCAGTGCCCGCGCATCGACTCCGGCTGCTGCTCGTAGATGAAGCGCATGTAGTGCGGGTTGAAGCGCCAGAAGTCGATGAGCTCGCAGGCGGCGTCGATCTCGGCCTGGAAGACGCTCTTCGACTGGTTCAGCATGCAGGCCGCGTTGAGGGTGTCGCGCCAGGGCCCGGCCAGGAGCTCGGCGGCCTTGAGCATGACCGCCGCGCGGTGCTCCCACGGCGTTTCGGACCAGCTCCTCCAGGCCTCGGCCGCCGCGTCGATGGCCATCCGCACCTCGGCCTCGCCCGCCAGGTGGTAGGTGCCGAGGACGTGGCGGTGGTCGTGCGGGCAGACCGCCTCGGCGGTCTTCCCGGTACGGACCTCCTTGCCGCCGATGATCAGCGGCATCTCGATCCGCTCGCCGAGCATCTGCCGGATCCTCGCCTTCAGCGAGGCCTTCTCGGGCGAGCCGGGCGCATAGGACCTGATGGTTTCGTTGACCGGGGGCGGGATCGGGACGATGCCGTTGGCCATGAGGACCTCCTGCGGGATTGCGGTGCGTGGTGCTCGGCCCGGTCGAGGGGCCGCGGCGGCATGGTAGCGGGGCGCGCCGCGGGATTCAATGCCCCGCGTCGAGACCCGCCGCCACCGCCAGGATCTCGTCGAGCCGGCTCGCGATGCGGACGATCGTTGGCAGGCTGGTTGCGACCACGTCGTGGCCGTGCGCGAGCTGGTTGCGGAGCGTCTCGAGCTCCTTCATGCGCTCCCGAGCCTCGCCCCTCGAGCGCCACCCCACGGTCTCGCGGAAGGGCTCGTGCTTCGAGAGGATCCACCATTTGTCGCCGAAGCTGAGACAGTCGACCAGGGTCAGGGACTCGCGTCGTCGGTTGCGCTCCGCCTGGAGCGCGAGGGCGCGCGCGAGTCGCGCCTCGGAGAGGTGCCCCCGCCAGGACTCCTGCGGATAGCTGCGGTGCAGGGCGGCGCCGAGCAGGTCCTCGACCATCATCAGCAGGCCGAAGAGCCACATGCGAACCGGCGGCTTCTGGAGGTCGGCGCGGGTGATGATGCCGGCGACCGCTCCGAAGGCGGTGACCAGCACCTGCGGGCTCGCGCCGAGGCGGACGATCACGGTGGCGAGGGGCTCCTCGGCAGGAACCACCAGCGCCGGGTCGAGCTCGTGAAGGTGGTCGAAGCAGCTGCCGCCCACGAGCTCGGAGCGCAGCACCAGACCGCGAACGGCACCGTTGACCCGGACGCCGGCGGCGTCGAAGTCGAGGGCGCCGAGCAGGGCGCTCACGGCCTCGGCGGGCTGGTCGAAGTCGTAGCTCAGCAGCGGCTCGGCGATGTCGGCAGCGACAACTCCGCGGCGGAAGAAGTCGCGCAGCGACTGGCCCCGCGAAGACTCGGGCGCGCCTCGGAGGACGGGATCGTCCGCGCCACCTGCCACGGTTGGAAGTCTACATCGATCGCCCGCGCGCCCGGGCCGGCTGCGGTTAGAATCGGCAGGTGAGCCTGATCTACCTCGACACCAACGCGACCACCCCCATCGACCCACGCGTGGCCGCGGCGATGCGGCCCTGCCTCGAGGACCTCTGGGGCAACCCGTCGTCGACCCACGCCGAGGGGCGCCGTGCGAAGCAGGCGCTCGAGGCGGCCCGCGGCCAGGTCGCCGCCTGCCTGGGCTGCGCGCCCTCGGAGCTGGTCTTCACCTCGGGCGGCTCGGAGGCCGACAACCTGGCGGTCCGCGGCGTCGTCGAGGCCCGCGGCGGCGGCCACGTCGTCGTGTCCGCGGTCGAGCACCCGGCGGTGCTCGAGGTGGTCCTGGCGCTCGAGGTCGAGAGCAGGATCTCGCTCAGCATCGTCGGCGTGGACGGCGGCGGCCGGGTCGATGCCGATGCGGTGGCGGCGGCGCTGCGCGACGACACCGTGCTGGTGTCCCTGATGCTCGCCAACAACGAGGTCGGCACCCTGCAGCCGGTGCGCGAGGTCGCGGAGCTCTGCCGGCGGCGCGGCGTCGCGGTGCACAGCGACGCCGCGCAGGCGATCGGCAAGCTGCCGGTGGACGTGGGCGAGCTGGGCGTCGACCTGCTGACCGTCGCCGGCCACAAGCTCTACGCTCCCAAGGGCGTGGGGGCGCTGTTCGTGCGCGAGGGGCTGGAGATCGCGCCGCAGATCCGCGGCGCGGGCCACGAGCGCGGCCGGCGCGCGGGCACCGAGTGCGTGCTGCTCGCGGTCGGCCTGGGTGCCGCCTGCGAGCTGGTGCGGCAGGGTGTCGAGAGCGAAGGGCCGCGCCTGCGCGGCCTGCGGGACCGCCTCGAGGAGCTGCTCGCGACCGGCTTTGCCGGGGCGGTGGTCCACGGCGACCGCGAGCACCGGCTGCCCAACACCGTGAGCATCGGCTTCCCGGGCGCCGACGCCGCCTCCCTCCTCGGGGCCCTCGCCGACGAGGTTGCGGCCTCGGCCGGCGCAGCCTGCCACGCGGGGACCGCCACGGTTTCCCATGTGCTGCGGGCGATGGGTGTCGCGCCGGCGTTGGCGGCCGCGACCGTCCGCCTGTCGGTCGGCCGCTTCACCGCCGCGGCCGAGGTGGAGCGCGCGGCCGCCTTGATCCTGAATCATCTCAACGCTTGAGTTGGGACCATCCGGTGTGACATGAGGTGGCCGTTCTTCGGGCACCAGGCTCGACTTGAGCCCGTTTCCGTGTTCGTTTCCGTGCCCGTGCCCGGCTTCAGGTTCAGCGACCACGTCAGATGGCAGTGACAGCGGCAGGGTCAGTGGGCAGCGGCCGTGGCAGTCGACCGTGCCCGTTTCCGTCTCCGAGCCCGGATGCAGGCCCAGCGACAGCGGCAGATGGCAGTGGGCAGCGGCAGGTGGCAGTGGCAGTGGGCCGTGGCCTGGTCACCTCCGGGTCGTTCCCTCGGGTCGATAGCTGGCGAGGGGTCCGGCGTCAAGGGCGAGCCGGCCTGCGGCCGGTCGCTGCGCGACC
>JALOKS010000031.1 GCA_025456385.1 Thermoanaerobaculales bacterium
CTACCGGTCGCTCTCGACCGGCTTCTTCCGCCCGCAGTTCTTCTACCGCATGGGCTTCACGGTCGAGCGCGGCTACGCCGGTCTCGTGAGCTCGCTGGCAGAGGCCGACGATCCGGTCTGACGCCCTCGACCGTCCGCAGGCGGCCCAGCTCCCGGACGGAGAAGGCGGAGCCGGAGCTCGGCGGGCATGAGGTCGACCCCGAAATGAACTGGGCCCCCCGCGGCGGGGGGCCCGGAAACATCTGCATCCGGTCGTTCTGTCTATCGGTACCCGAAGAGCATGGTGTAGACGATGAGGGCGATCAGCGTCAGCCCGATTGCCAGAGCCGTGAAGCCGAAGATCCTCGCCGCCTTCGTGGCGGGTCCGGTGATGCGTCGGGCCAGCTCCTCCGGCGTCGCGTCGGTGATGAACTCCTCGTACTCGGCCGGCTTGTCGTGCTTCAGCTCCTCGAGGCTCACGCGGCCGGTGAAGATGACGGGGTCCATCGGGAACTTGTCCGGCCGGAAGTGGGTGTTGAAGAAGTGGATGGTGAAGATGAAGGCCACCGCCAGCAGCGCCTCGTCGCTGTGGATGATGGTCGCGACGTTGATCGTCCAGCCCGGGAAAATGACCGTGAAGAGCTCGGGGAACCAGAGCATCAGCCCCGTCGAGCCGATCACGAAGACGCCCCAGAAGACCGCGAAGTAGTCGAACTTCTCCCAGTAGGTGTAGCGCCCGTACTCCGGCCGCGGGCCGCGCCCGAAGAACCACTTGATCGACTGCCAGACCTGCCTGACGTCCGTGAGGTTGAACATCAGCGAGTTCTTGTCGAAGATGAAGCCCAGCACGCCCTTCCTGGCGAGGCGGATGCCCACCCAGGTCTGCCGCAGGTGGTAGATGAAGAGGCCGAGGAGCACCACCGCCCCGATGCGGTGCAGGAGACCCATGGTCTCGAAGCCGCCGAGGACCCGCGACAGCGCGACCGCCCACCCCATGTAGGAGAACTTGAGCGCCATGCCCGTGAGCGCGAGGGTGAAGAAGCTGAGGATCATCACCAGGTGCATGAAACGCTGCGTCGTGGTGAAGCGGCGGTAGAAGCGGTCTCCGCCGGCGCCCTTGTGGACGATCCACTGCTCCTTGGTCCGCCACAGTCGGTACAGCCAGGCGAGCGTGTGCAGGATCGCGAAGCTCAGGGTGCCCACCAGGAGGACGGTCATGAACCAGAAGGAGTAGAAGAGGAAGGGGTACTTGGCCTTGTCGTGGTGGGTGGCGTGGGTGAGGTAGCCGGCGAACTGGCGGTGGGCCTTCGGGTGGCACTGGGCGCAGGTCTCGACCTTGTTCCAGTGGCTGAGCGTAGATTCCGGGTTGTCCCCGGGCAGGATCCGGTGGGTGCCGTGGCAGTCGGAGCACTTGGCGGCGCCCTCGGAGCCCAGCTGGGTGACCTTCCCGTGGTAGGTGTCGAAGAAGGTCTCGGCGAAGTCCTGGTGGCACTTCCCGCACTGGTTCATCATCCGCATGCGGAAGCCCTGCATGTCGACGCGGCTGATCTCGTGCGAGCTGTGGCAGCTCTCGCAGGTAGGCAGCTTCTCGGTGGTGACGACGTTGGCCGGCCAGTGGACGCTGCTCCGGAAGTCCTCCTCGATGCCCTTGTGACAGGTGCCGCAGGTCGCGGTGATGCGCTCCGCGCTCACCGAGGACGCCGGGTCCTCCTCCGGCAGCGCGCTGTGCGCGGTGTGGCAGTCGATGCAGCTCGCCGACACCACGAGCCCGCTGCCCATCAGGCCCCGGCCGTGGGCGCTCTCGAGATAGCTGGCGACGATGTCGCGCTCCTCGCCGAGGCGCAGCGCCGCGGGCTCGCCGGCAGCGTGGCAGCTCCCACACAGCTTCGGCACGTTGCGCGCGTAGGTCGGGGAGGTCGGCAGCCGGTGGCCCTGGGTCGCGTGCGAGTCGCCGTGGCAGCTCAGGCAGCTCGGCGCGTCGGGGTCGCCGGCCGCCGCGAGCCGCCCGTGCCGGCTGAGGTCGTGCTCCTGGACCTGCTGCGCGTGGCAGATCGCGCAGTCGACCGGCGAGGTGATGGTCGCGCACGCCCGTTCCGGGTGGTTCGGCGTGACCTCGGTGTGGCACTGCGCGCAGGCCGTCTGTGCGTGCGAGGAGGAGCCGAAGGTCTCCCGGTCGATGTGGAGCGAGACCGTCTGACCGTCACGGGTCGTCGCGAGCTCCGGCCTGCCGTGGCACTCGAGGCAGCGCAGCGAGCTCGCCTCCTGCGGCGTCACCGGCCGCCGCCGGATCTTGTGCGGCTGGTGGCACTCGACACAGGAAGGCACCTTGTGGGGCTCCTCCTCCCACAGCCGCCCCTCGACCACCTTGACGTGCACCTCCTCGATCCGGGAGTGGCACTGCATGCACATCGCGGCGATGTTGCCGCGGTTGATCGACGACTTCGGGTTGTTGTGGTCGAGGATGTTGTGCGCGGTGTGGCACGAGGTGCAGACCGCCGTGACGGTCAGCCCCTTCTTGAAGAGGGCCTCACCGTGCACCGACATCGAGAAGTTCTCGAGGATGCGGTCCTGCGGGATGTCGTGCTGCAGCGACACGTCGGTGCCCTCGCGGTGGCAGCGCCCGCACAGCAGCGGCACGTTCACGACGTGGGTCCGCGAGCTCGGGTCGGTATGCGGCAGGATCGCGTGGTGGTCGTGGCAGATGACGCAGTTGGGAGCGGCCGGGTCACCCCTGACGGCCGCCAGCCCGTGCAGCGACGCGCGGTTCTGCGCCGCCACGTCCCCGTGGCAGCGGCCGCAGGCCTCGAGCTGCGCCAGCGGCTCGACCGGCGCGATCACCGCGTGGCCCTGGTGGCAGTCGACGCAGTTCGCGGCCGGCCTGCCGTCGACACGGCGCGCATGCGAGCTGCGGGCGATCTCCTTGGGGACCTGCGGGTGGCAGCGGCTGCAGAGGTCGTCCACCGCCGCCGGGCGCAGCGGTGACGCCGGATCGACGGACTTGAGCACATCGTGGGTGCCGTGGCAGCTGGTGCAGGCCGCCGCGGGCGAGGCCGGGTCCCGGGCCCATTTGCCGTGCGGGCCAGCGGCGAGCTCCGCGGCCATGTCGTCGTGGCAGCTGGCGCAGTCGACCGGCTCCAGCTCCTCGGCGTGCGGCAGCTCCGCGCCGTCGAGCTCGGCGTGGCAGTCGATGCAGGCGAAGGCACCGTGGACGGAGCTCTCGAAGGCCTTGGCATCGACGTGCACCGCGATCTGCCGGCCGCCGCGCTGTCCGACCAGCTCCGGGTCCTCGTGGCAGCTCAGGCAGTCCGCGTTGCTCTGGGCGGCGGCGGGCGCCGCGACGACGAGCGCTGCCACCGCGAGGGCAGCCGCACCGAGCCACCGGAGTGGATCGCTGCCGGCCATCGATCCCCTGCGCTCAGCCATTCGAGATCCTCCCGGTCCACGACCTGCGGGCCGGCGCCGACTGTATCTCTAGGTGACGAAATATTCAAGCTCACTTGAGACCGTCCGCTCGGGCCGAGGGGTGATGATGAATTCTCGATATTTCTTCCAAGATCGGCGGCGCTGGTCCGAACCAGGCCGCTGGCGGCGCCGGCTTTGAAACAATTGCTCAGACGATGCTAGGATCACGACGGGTCGCGCCGCCGCGCCCGCGTCATGGAGGTTCGAGTGCCAGGGACGACAGAACCCCGCAAGCCCGCCTCCGGCCGGCTCTTCAACTACGCCAACAACGGCCTGACCATCGCGGGCGCCGTCCTCACCACCCTGTCCGGGCTGCTCATCGTCATCTTCCTCCTCGCCCAGCTGTGGGGCGGCCTCGACAACCCCTACATCGGCATCTTCGCCTACGTCGTGCTCCCCTTCATCTTCGTCCTCGGCCTGATCGAGATCCCGATCGGGATGTGGCGGCGGCGGCGGACGCTGCAGAAGCGCGGCGCCACCGAGGCCGAGCTGACGGCCTTCCCGACGCTCGATTTCAACCTCCCCGAGGTCCGCCGGGTGGCGCTGGTGGTCTTCGCACTCACGGCCCTCAACGTCGTCATCCTGGGCGCGGCCTCCTTCTTCGCGGTCGACGAGATGGAGACGGTCGAGTTCTGCGGTGAGACCTGCCACACGGTCATGCAGCCCGAGTACACCGCCTACCGCGACTCGCCGCACTCGCGGGTCGCCTGCGTCGACTGCCACATCGGCCCCGGCGCCTCGTGGTTCGTGAGGTCCAAGCTCGACGGCCTCCGTCAGGTCTGGCACACCGCCCTCGACACCTACCACCGCCCCATCGAGACCCCGCTCCACACCCTGCGTCCGGCCCGCGAGACCTGCGAGCAGTGCCACTGGCCGAACAAGCACCACGGCGACAAGCTGCGCATCTTCTCCCGCTACGGCAGCGACGAGACCAGCACCCCGTCGTACACGGCCATGCTCCTGCGCACCGGCGGCGGCAGCCTCGACCTCGGCCGCGCGGGCGGCATCCACTGGTGGCACATCTACTCCGACAACCGGATCCGCTACCTCGCCGCCGACGAGAGCCGCGAGGAGATCGTCTGGGTCGAGCTCACGACCCCCGACGGGCAGGTCCGCAGCTACGCCCGCGATTGGGCCGAGCCGCCCGCCCCCGAGACGCTGGCGCAGGCCCGGGTCATGGACTGCATCGACTGCCACAACCGACCGACGCACACCTTCCACGTCCCCGCCAAGGCGGTCGACTGGCTGCTCGACACGCACCCGGAGCTGCGCGAGCTGCCGTACTTCAAGCGCGAGGCGGTGGCCGCCATCGAGGGCGAGTACGAGACCCGCGCCGCCGGCATGGCGGCGGTGCGCGACGCGCTGCAGACCTACTACGCCTCCTCGCACACCGAGCTGGCGCAGGCGCGGGGCGAGCTGGTCGCCAAAGCCGCCGCGCTCGCAGCCCAGACCTACGGCAGGGTGGTCTTCCCGGAGATGAAGACCGACTGGAAGACGCACCCCAACCACATCGGCCACGACGACTTCCCGGGCTGTATGCGCTGCCACGACGACGAGATGAGCACCGCCGACGGAGCCCACACGATTCCGATGGACTGCGAGACCTGCCACGTCTTCCTGGTCGAGGACAGCCCCGTCTACCCGGAGCTCGCCGCCGCGCTCGGGTGAACCCGCAGGGTCGCGCCGCCGGCAGCGCTGCCAAACCCGGCTGCACCGTGGTAGTCTCGGACCTCGCGACGAGGAGCGTTCCGGGGGGCCCGTCAGGATGGATTGGCTGGAGCAGAACATCGATGCGTACCGCATCGTTTCCGAGATCCTCGGCGAGATGCGCCGGGCCGTCCGCGAAGGCCTCGAAGCGGTCTACGGCGACCGCTGGTACCGTGACGGCCTGCCGGAGTCGGTCTTCCAGCGCCTCGTCGCGGCGAAGGAGCGCGAGCGCTCGATCGACTGGTACGAAGGGCAGTACCAGCAGATCATGGACTACGCGGTGTTCGCGGACCTCATCGAGATCCTCGAGCGCAACGCCGAGCACTTCCCGACTCTGATGGCGCTGGCGCCGAGCGCCTCTCTCCTGCAGGCGAGGTTTCTCGAGCTCGACGTGATGCGGGCGAAGCTCGGTCGCGCCCGACCGGTCAGCGAGACCGAGCTCTCCTTCCTCGGCACCTTCCACCTTCGCTTCCGCAAGGCGGTCGCGGAGACGGTGCCACCCGCACCGCGGCCGCGTTCCGACGATGCGGCCCCGCCCGAGGCGCCGACCCCGCAGCCGCCGGCGCCGCCGAAGCGCGCGCCGGAGCCGGCGCGGGCGGCTCCCAGGCCGCCGGCGTCGCCTCCGCGGCAGGGGCCCTCGACCGAGGCGCCGAAACGGGCGGTCCAGTCCTCGGCCGGGTCGTCCCGGACATCGAAGGCCGCCGGGCGCTCGGAGGACGACGAGGAGACGACCCCGGGTCGGCGGACGAAGGGGGGCCTGCGGGCCCGCCCTGCGGTCGAGGACTCCGGCGAGCACGAGGCGGCGCCCGCGCGGTCCGCCGGGGAGGACGAGGAGCCGCAGAAGTTCGTCGGCCCCAGAAAGCTCGCCGAGGCCCTCGAGGCCAACGACCATCGCACCGTGCTGCGCGAGCTGTACCGCGAGGTGACCGCGATCGCGGAGGGCGTGTGGTCCAGCGACGTGACGCCGGCCCCCCTGGTCTGGGAGCAGGTCACCGCCAGCGACTGGTACGAGACGAACTTCTCGAAGCTCGGCCTCCACCCGCTGTCGGTGTTCTACGACGTCACCGGCAAGGTCGAGAAGATGGCCCGCTCCGGCGGCACGAAGAAGGAGCTCCAGGAGTTCCTCAAGGAGACCAACTTCGCCAAGACCCTGCTCGCGCTCCGGGACATGTTCCAGGCGAACAACCTTTGAGAATTCGTGGATTGAAACAGCAGTTTCAATCCACGAATTCTAAGCCGGGGGGAACTGCTCGGTGTAGGCGAGGTAGCGCTGCAGGATGCGGCGTGTGTAGCCGACCCCGCGCCGGCATCTGCACACCCCGGTAGAGAAGTCGCGGGAGACCTCCGGGTCGTCGAGAATCAGCATCGCGGTCTCGACCGAGCCTCCCCAGCGGTCGGCATCGAGGCCCATCGAGCGTGCCAACCGTCGCGCGTCGTGCACGTGGCCGGAGCCGACATTGTAGGACGCGATCGCCATCGCCACCCGGTCCGGAAGCTGCAGGCCTCCGAACTCGTCCATCAGCTGGCGCAGGTAGCGGGCGGCACCTTCGACCGCCTGCCCGGGATCGTGAGGGTCCTGCATGCCGAGCTCCCGCCAGGTGCCGGGCATGAACTGGAAGAGGCCGGCCGACCCTCCCGGGCCGACCGCCGTGGGGTCGAATCGCGACTCCTCGTACATCACCGATGCGAGGAGGCGCCAGTCGATGTCGAAGCTCCGGGCCGCCGCCCGGAGGAGCTCGTCGTAGGGGCTCAAGGCCCCGTCCGGGATCGCCAGCTCCCCCGCCCACTGCCTCGGAGCCGGCGCGCCGAACTGATTGGCGGCGAGCTGGCTCACGAGACCCGAGGCCGAGGCCTCACGGAGGAAGTCGTTCGCCTCGCGCAGGAGGCGCGGCGAGCTCGGGTTCATCAGCCAGACCAACCCGACCTCGGGAACCACGGTCGGGCCGAGCTGGAGGTCGCTCCGATCGGCCAGCTCCAGCCGCGCGGCATCGCGGTCCACGACCGCCACCGGGGCGCTCCCGCGAGCCACCGCATGGATGGCGTTGAAGGCGTCCGCGCCCTCCATCGGCGGCCGCGCCCGCATCGGCGCGAGGAGCGGCACCATGCGGGCCAACGAGGCCACCGGTCGCGAGGCCACCGCCCGCACCCCGGCGAGCTCGTCGACGGTCGCGGGCGCCGCCGCCCGGGTCGACATGACCGCCACCAGGTCCAGACGCCGGTATGGCACGCTGACCAGGAAGGCGCCCTCGTCCTCCAGGGCCACCGGCTCGTGAAGCGCCGCCAGGTCGCCGAAACCCTGCTCGAGGAACTGCAGCGGCTCGCTGCCCGGCGGCGGAATCGACAGCTCGAGCCGAACGCCGACCCGCCTCGCGAACTCGAGGGCGAGCTCATACTCGAAGCCGACCAGGCCCCCACGCTCGACCGCGACGGTGGTCGCCGAGTTGCGGGTCACAAGGCGCAGCACGCCTTCCTGGCGGATGCGCACGAGGTCGCGGCAGGCTGCCGTCCGCGTCGACCGCGCCAGCACCCGCTCGGCGAAGAGAAAGTGGTCCGCCGCCTGCCGCAGCTGCGGGCTCTCGTCCCGCACCGCCCACACGATCGCCCGCCGTTCGCCGAGGCTCGCCTTCACCTCCACCTGCTCGAAGGATCCGACCGCCCGAACCAGACGGGAGTCCGCGATCGTCATCGGGTAGCGGCCGCTTCGCACGCGCGCCAGGATCTCCTCGATCGGAACCTCCTCCGGTACGTCGACGGCCGCGAGGCCGCGTTCAGTCAGGAAGCTGCGCACGGCAGGCGTTTGCGCCGAGCGGTGGAGACTGACGGTGGCGCCCGGCGCCTCTCGCGGCAGACCGGGGACCGAGCGGCCTCCGATCAGGAGGTCCTCGACCCAGTCCACCGCCGCCGTCCCGCGCAGACCGAGCTCGCTGAGGTCTGCGGCCGAGAACCGGGAGACTGCGAGGTCGGCGCGCCCCTCCCGTACCGTGCCGAGCAGGAGGTCGTGGCGCGCGACCTCGATCCACTCCAGCTCCAGCCCGAGCCGGGCCGCCAACTGCCGGACGAGGGCCTGCTCCTCGGTCGTCACCTCGACCGCGGCGTCCCGGGAGAGGAAGCCCGGGCGAACTGCCACCCGCAGCACGCCGGCCTCGGCGATCTCGTCGAGGTCGCCGGTTCGCGGACCGGCGGGCAGGCAGGAGCAGAGGATCCCGCACAGCGCCAGGGCGACAACCGGGGCGGCAGCGGGAGACCTCGCCACCCGCATACTCTATACCGGCCCGCGATCCCCTGACCCGGCGCGGCTGCTACCATACGTCCCGCCATGGACGAGAACAGCGGCGGCAAGGCGATCGATCTCCGGCCGATCATCGCGAGGTTGCGCGACATCGAGCGCAAGTGCAGCTCGATGGGCTCGCGGAACGAGGAGTTTCCGCTCATGCGGTCGCGAGTCGCGGCTGTCATCGCCCGCCTCGAGGCGCTCGAAGGCGGCGCGGGCGATGCGGTCGGCCTCTCCGCCCTCGCGCGCGAGCTCTTCCCCGTCGCACACCTCTTCGAGAGCGTGGGCATGATGGCGGTCGGCCGCGAGATCGCTCACGTCGAGCGCAGCCTGCGCGAGCTCGATTCCGAGCCGGCACCTCCTCCCGCCGGGGCCCTGCGCCAGCCTGCGGCCGCCCCCGCCGGGGCGCCCCGCGTTCCGCAGCCCGCCGATCCGGAACCGCCTCGGCCGGTGCCGCCGCAGCCCGCCGGGCCCGGCGCGCCGGTGGTCGTCGCCATCCTCCTGCTCCTGATCGCCCTCGTCGTTGCCGCAACGATCGTGCTCCGGATCGGACCGGCCGCCAGGCTCCTCGGCCGCGAGCGGAGGCCGCCCGCGGCGGCATCGGCCGCCGAGACGGCGGCGCCGCCCGCACCCGACCCGAGTCCCCTGCCCACGCCGACGCCGGCCCCGCCGCCGGTGCCGGCGCCTGCCGAAGCGTCCCGCCGGCTGCACGACGAGATCTCGGAGGCGCGGCTGGCCCTCGCCCGCGGCGATCTCGAGGGCGCCACCCAGCACCTGGCGGCGGCCGCCCTGATCGACCGCCGGAACGACAAGCTCCCCGAGATCGGCGATCGACTCGTCGACGCCTTCCTCGCCGAGGCCGAGCGGGCGGCCGCGAGCGGTCAGTGGGAGCGGGCCGCCGAGCTCATCGATCGCGCGCGCCGCATGGGCCTGCGCTTCGGCTTCGACGAGGCCCGGGTGCGCGAGACCGAGCGCCGCATCGGGGCCATGGAGCGCTTCGAGCTGCTGTCACCGCAGGACCTGCGTGCCATCGGCGCCGCCGTCGGCCGGCGGGCGGAGGTGCGGACGCGCGAGGGCTCGCTGCGCAGCGGCCGCATCGCGGGGGTCGCGGGCTCTACGCTCCTGCTGGAGGTGGTGCGCGAGGTCGGCGGCGGCGGCCTCCGCTACACCGACGAGCTGCCGCTGGCCGAGGTCGCCGAGATCAAGGTCTTCGAGGACTAGCCGCGGGATCTCAGGGCTCGGAGCGGGAGGGCGGCACGACCGCGCTCAGGCCGTCGGTGCTGTCCCCCACCAGGTAGAGAGGCCGCCGCTTCACCTCGTCGAAGATCCTGGCCAGGTACTCGCCGAGGATGCCGATCATCAGCAGCTGCACGCCGCCGAGGAAGAGAATCGAGGCCATCAGCGAGGTGTAGCCGGACCAGCTCACCCCGATCGCCTTGAGGACGATGACCACCGCGATGTAGAGGAATGCGCACACGGAGACCGCGAAGCCCGCCCAGGTGGCGAGCCGCAGCGGCAGGAAGGAGAAGGAGGTGATGCCGTCGAGGGCGAAGCGCAGCATCTTCCGCAGCGGAAACTTGGTGGCGCCGTCGCGCCGCGCCTGGCGCCGGTAGCGCACCGCCGTCTGGGGAAAGCCGATCCAGCTCACCAGCCCGCGAATGAAGCGGTTGCGCTCCGGCAGGGCCCGGAACGCCGCCACCGCCCGCGGACCCATCAGGCGGAAGTCGCCGGTGTCGACCGGGATCTCGACGTTGGTGATGCCGCGCAGGATGCGGTAGAAGAGCGCGGCGGTCGCGAGCTTGAACCAGGTCTCGCCCTCGCGCGCCTCGCGCTGGCCGTAGACCACCTCCGAGCCCTCCCGCCAGCGGCTGACCATCTCCGGGATTACCTCCGGCGGGTCCTGGAGATCGCCGTCGATGATCACCACCGCCCGCCCTGCCGCGGCGTCGACCCCAGCCGTGAGGGCTGCCTGGTGGCCGAAGTTGCGGGCGAAGCGGATGCCGCGCACGCGGGGGTCGGCCGCGGCCAGCTCCCGGACCCGCGACCAGGTGGCGTCCGACGAACCGTCGTCCACGAACACGACCTCGAGGCCGTCGACCAGGTCCGCGAGAGCCGCCACGAGCCGCTGGTGCATCGGCCCGACGTTGGCCTCCTCGTTGAAGGCCGGGACGACGACGCTCAGCTCGGGCCGCGGCGTGCTCACGGACCCATCATACCCGTGACGGCCGCCCTCAGTGCGCGTTCCCTCCCGCTGCCTGCGGGGGTGCCGCGACGCGGACCAGAAGCGCCCCGTCGCGGTCGACGATCACCTCACCGGCGGCGGCGACCGCGGCCAGGCTCTCCTCGCCGAAGTCCTGGCGCTCGAGCGAGCCGACCGCGATCAGATCCGCCCCGGCCTCCGCCGCCAGCCGCCGCACCTCGTCAGCGTCGGCGGAGCCGTACAGCGCCTGCACGAGCCCCTTGCGCCGGCTGGTCTCCTCGAGGATTTCGCTCCCCCGCCACACCATCTCGTGGTTCTCCCAGCCGAGATACGCAGGCACCCCCGACGCCGCGGACAGCCGACCGTACTCCGTGTAGGCGCCGCCGACCGCCTCGATCACGACCGAGCCCCGGGGCTGCCGGCGCAGGGCATCGACGATGGCGCGGTCGCCCGGGCTCAGCCAGCGCAGGCCGTCGAGGCCGAGCTCGTCGGCCGTCGCCACCCTGAGGGCGAGGCTCGAGGGGTGGACGAGGGCCACAGCCGTGAGCGCCGCGCCGAGCGCGGGCCGCAGCCGCCGGCGCCCCACGGCACGCTGCAGCAGGACCGGCAGCGCCGCGGCCAGGTACATCCAAGCCTGGATGTAGGCCTTGAAAACGGTGTTCATGCGGTGGAGCGAGTCGCCGTAGCCGTCGGCGACGTACACCACCTCCGGCACCGCGAACAGGAAGAGGCCGAGCGCCGCCAGGGCGATCGCCGGCCTGCCGGCGTCCGCCCGCGAAGTCAGGGCCGCGGCCGCCATCACGCCGGCGCCGAGGCCGAGGAGCACCAGGGTCGGCCGCGCGCTCGCAGCCGCCGTCACGACCGCGGCCGCCGCCACCGCGAGCGCGGCCGTGCGGCCGACCGCGGTCTCCGCACCGAGCTGCGAGCGCAGGAGCCCCCAGGCGGTGAGGAGTGCGGGCACGATCAGACAGCCCCCGTACAGCAGCAGGTCGTGCGGCGCGGTCCAGGCACTCACCCGCCGGATGCCCTCGAAGAAAGGCTGGAAGCCGAGGTGGAACGGCGCGGTGAGAAGCCAGCCGCCGATCGCGACCGCCCCCACCATCAGCCAGCGGCGACGGCCCGCCCCACCCGGCCAGAACCACCTGCGCGGCCCGGCGAGCAGGAGCAGGCCGATGCTGGCGAGCACCGGCGGCATCGACCACGGGTTCGCCGCCCAACAGACCCCGAAGAGAAGCGCCAGGATGGCGGCCTGGAGCGTGCCGGGGCGCTCCCGTCCCGCTTCGAGCGCCACCAGCAGCGCGAGTGCGGCCACCGGCATCGACAGCAGGTGCGGGTGCAGATCGCCGAGCCAGAAGGTGAAGAGAGGAAACTCGGTGATGGTGTCGGCGATCTGCCGCGACGAGTGCCAGATGTCGACGGCGGGCAGGGTGGTGCCGCGCAGCAGCTGGCGCAGAGCGTCCGGGGTCCCGGCGAGCAGCCCGAAGAAGGCCACCAGCAGCCCGCTCCCGTGCCCGCCGCCGAGCCGCCGCCCGACCGCCCACATCGTGGCCGCGAGGGCGCCGCCGGCGACGGCCACCACGAGGTTGTAGGCGAGCTCGAGCTTCACTCCCGCGGCTGCGATCGGGACGATCCACAGCAGCGCTCCCCAGTAGTAGTAGGGAAGCGTCCAGCCCGCGAGCCACATGTCCGGCGGCGGAAAGCCCTCGCTGCGCAGCAGCGAGGCGAAGATGCCGAGGTCCATCGGCTTCTCCTGGTAGGCGATCTGCGGGTGGTCGAGGCGGAGCACCAGGACCGCCGCCGCCGCCGCCAGGAACACCGCCTCCGCCGCGGCGATCTGCCGCCAGGCGCGCCGCCGCCAGGTCGCGGCCGTCCCCGCGACCGCGACCGCGACCAGGACCGCCGCCCCGAGCGCCTGCCACTGCCGCAGGCCGACCACCCCGGCCCACCACGCCGGCATCGCGACCAGGATCAGGCCCATGACGCGGCCGCCGCACCACGCCTCGAAGTCGTCGAGGCCGGCGCGCACCAGCAGCGCCGACCCGCCGAAGCCGGCGCCGGCCAGTGCCAGGAGGAGCAGCATCACGTCCATGCCGAGCCCGGATTGTAGCGGAGGCGGGCCGCCGCCGCTCAGCCGAGGCCGAGCTCGGCCACCAGGCGCGAGGCGAGCTCCTCGCCCAGTCGCAGGTAGTCGGCGACGCCCGCGGCGTCCAGGTTGTCGTCGTGGACCCCGGCGGTGACGACCGCGACCCGGTCGAGGGCGGCCGCGAGGGCCGCGGCGACGGCGCGGGCGATCGGCTCCTCCTTGTGCGGGGGGATGGTGAGCACCGAGCACGAGGCCGAGACCGCGCCCGGCCGGCTCCGGGAGCGGCAGGGCTGGGCCAGGACCACGCAGCCGACGTGCGGTTTCGTCCCACCTCCGACGGCGACGACCACGTCCTCCCCCACCCGCCGCACCCAGGCCTCGAGCCGGCGGCCGCTCCGTGGGTCCTCGACGACGACCGGGTTCATCACGGTCGCCGACCTTAGCACGTCGGCGACGACGCTCACTGCCACACGAGAGCGAGCTCGAGAACGACGACGTCGGACTGCCTGGGTTTGAACGGCCTCTCCTCGATGCGCTCAGCAGCCTCCTCCGAGGCCGCCGCGATGCGGTCGATCTCCGCCTGGAGCTCGGCGGCGAGGTCTTCGAGCTCGAGCTCGAGCCGCTCGATCTCTCGCTCCGACTCGGCCACGGAGCCCTCGGCGCTCTGCCGCATGCGCCGCTTGCCGGCGGCCGTCTTGAGCTTGGATGCCGCCTTGTGCGACGCCGACCGCACCCCCCGCGAGCCGAGCAGCACCGAGAGCAGGCCCTCGACCGCACCCATCGCTTCCTCGGCCCGGCGCGCCTGCAGCTGCGAACGGTCGCGGTCGAGCTCGTCCCGCTCGCGCGCGACCCGAGTGCGCAGGGTCGCCATCCGGCCCTCGAAACGGGTCCGCAGCCGGACCTGGGTCGCGTCGTCCGCACGGTCGGCAGCTTCCAGGCAGCGGGCCAGGAATGCCTCGTGGCTCTCCCCGTGGCGGGCGGCGAGCCTGAGGCCCTCGTTCACCGGCACCATCACCGGCTGCCGAGCCCGCCATGACCTGAAGGCCGCGTCGGCCTTCCCGAGCTGGGCCGCCAGCTCGGTCGGCGCGGCCGTCGGGAAGGACATCTCCGACGGCGGCTCGGCGGCGAGCGCCGGCGCCGCCGCGAGGGCCTCGGCATCCTCCCAGCGGATGCGGCCGCGGTCGTCGACCGGAGCCAGCCACAGCTCCTCCCCTTCGCGCACGAGGTCGAGAGCGGCCCGCTCGACGCTCACCCGGGCGCGAAGCATCACGCTGGGCGCCGCTTGGCCGCCGCCGGTCACGGCGAAACGCACCGGAACCGCCACACCCAGCGGCGGCGGCGCGGCGGCGCCGGCGATCGGCGGTCCTGACCCAGCAGAAGCCGACTCCGCTGTCGCGCCGCGCCTCAGGAGCGGCGCCATCTCCACCAGGGTGAGGGGGCCGCGCAGGTAGGACATCGCCCAGCGCGAGGCGAAGGTGACG
>JALOKS010000032.1 GCA_025456385.1 Thermoanaerobaculales bacterium
CCAGGTCGGGTTCCAGACGAACTCCCAGCGCCCCTCCCAGGGCACGCCGTCGATCGCCACCGTCCACTCGTCGTCGATGCGGACCAGCGCGCAGAGGCGGCCGTCGGGCAGGAACCGGAGGTGCCAGGCCTTCTCGAACTCCCCCTCCCACTCGCCGTCGCTGACCCACACCCGCGCCGCGTCGGGACCCGCCAGAACCGGCGCCGCGACCCGCCGGCCGTCGGGGCTGACCGCGAGCTCGTGCACCTCCGCGAAGCGGCCCCTCAACGCTGCGAGGTCAGCGATGGTCTCGCTGCCCGGCTCCCACGACCCCGCGTTTCCCTCCGCCATCTGGTGGCTCCCTTCGCTGCGCCGCGCCGGCCGGAGCCGGTCAGGTGCATCGACCCGGTCGCACGCCGGGGCTGCAAGGGCCGTGCCGAAGAGCGGGAAGGTGGTATGTGGAGCTTAAGTCGCATCAGGCGAGCAGTTTGCGACTCGGGCCTCGCGAACGAATCATGCAAAATGCGGGCCCGGCGGGCCCGCATTCATTGCACCTTGCAATACTCGTGGCGGTTCAGCACCAGTGGGCAGGACACCGCTCGCGACGCCCGCCCCGCCGGCCGGACCTCGCACCGCAGCACCCGAAGTTCCTCATTCCGAATTCCGAATTCCGAACTCCGAATCCGCCCTAGTGCCATTCCCAATCGACGAAGCCGGGCTTGACGTCGACCATGGCGTTGACGATCAGCTCGACCAGACCGCCGTAGTAGATGCCGGCCTTCTCCCAGGCGTCGTAGTAGTTGATGATGTCGCGGATCTGGCCCTTGCAGTTGGAGCACGGCGCGCACACGTACTTGGGGTGCTCGCGGTCCATCGGCTCGTCGCCGAAGGCCTCGAGGATCTGCCGGAACTTGCGGCGGCCGGTCATGTGGTGGCGCCAGTCCTGGAAGTTGTGGCCGGACATGATCGCGAAGCCGGAGCCGCCGCCGCAGCAGTAGTTCTCGACCCCGTGCGGGGCCATCTCGCGGAAGCGGCCGGGCGGCAGCACCGCCTGCAGGATCTCGCGCTGCGGCGACACCACGCCCATCAGCCGCACCAGGTTGCAGGGGTCGTGCAGGGTGACCGGAAAGTCGTTGCGGCTCGGGTCGAGCGCGAGCTTGCCCGAACGCACGATGTCGCGCAGGGTGACCATCGAGCTCTCGCGCGGGATGTTGAGGTCGCCGGTCAGCACCTTGTCGGCGATCACCGTCAGCGCCTTGTGGGCGTGGCCGCACTCGCCGAGGACGATCTTCTTGACGCCGAGCTTCTTGGCCGCGGCGGCGTGGCGGACCGCGACGCGCGCGAACTGGACGTCGTCGTACCAGACGCCGTAGTTGATGCCGTCGTAGGCGACGATCTCCGAGGACATCGTCCAGGACAGCCCGGCCGCCTCGAAGACGGTGGTGAAGGCGCCGGGGTTCTCCGGCCAGGCCATGATCTCGCCCGCGTTGTGGATGAGCAGGATGTCGGCGCCCTCCACGTCCCACGGGGTCTTGATCTCGATGCCGGTGCGCTCGGAGGTGTCCTCGTCGATGAACTCGATGTTGTCCTTGACGATCAGCGGCGTCATGCCGGTCGACGACCCCACGGCGAGCTGCAGCACCGAGCCGTTGTCGTGGATCTCCTTCGGCACGATCCCCATCTCCATCGACGCGATCTTGCGGATCTCGCGCGACAGCAGGGCGTTGTCGACCCCGATCGGGCAGGTCTGGGCGCAGCGGCGGCACAGGTTGCAGCGGTAGCTGAGCTCGATCAGCCGCGCCACCACCTCCCAGTTGAGGTCGATGTCGCCGTGCACCGCCGTCGACTCCTTCTTGATGTACTTGAAGAAGATGCGGCGCAGGATCTCGGAGCGGTAGATGGGGCGGTAGAGCTCGTTCTGGCCGCTCTCCTCGAAGATCGGGCAGGCCTCGGAGCAGGTCTGGCACTTCGCGCAATGCTCCATCGACATCTCGAAGGGCTGCAGGAAGGTCCAGTTGTCCTCCACCGTCATCAGCTTGGCGAGGCCGGACAGGAAGCCCTGGACCAGGCGGTCCTCCTCCTCCTTCGACTTCGGCTTCTCGATGTTGACGGCGATGGTGTCGTCGAGGACCACGTACTTCTCGCGCGCGGCCTCCGAGAGCTGCGCGTAGGCCGGCTCCTCGTCGAGCTTGTCGAAGGGCGGCGGCAGCGGGACCTGCTCGAAGGGGTTGATCTGGGCCAGCGGCTGGCCCGGGTTCCTGGCGATGTCCTTGACGCTTGCAGGCTGCTTCATTTGGCCTTGTCCTCCGCAGCGGCGTCGAGCCACGTCTTCGTGCCGTCGCCCTTGATGTGAGGGGCGCCCCACGAGATCGGCTGGTTGAGGAGCTTCTCGATGGTCTTCTCCTGCTCGCCGCCGCGCAGGTTCGGCTCGTCCTTCCAGCGGATCGAGTGGTAGGCGAAGTACTTGCCGACGAAGTGCGACATGTGGGTGGTCGGGATGTAGGCCACGAGCAGCGACAGCAGCACCGCGGAGATCAGCGGCAGCAGCGCCGCCGAGCCGCCCGCGGCGAGCGGCACCAGCTTGAAGGTCACGAGGTTGGCGACGAAGGCCGAGACCAGCGCGAAGTCGCGGTCGACGAGCAGGAAGGTCGCGAGCGCGACGCCGAAGACCACCACGAAGAAGATCAGGTTGAAGAAGTCGGCCGCCGCGGTGTAGTCGCGCAGCTCCCGGCCCATGCGGCGCAGGTAGAGGCCGACCGCGCCGAGGATCCCGAGCACCAGCCCGGCAGCGCCGAGCAGCGGCACCGCCAGGGACAGCACCCGCGCCACCGCCGTCGCGATCACCGCCGGCGCGAGCGCACCGACCACACCGCCGAGGATCATCAGAACGGTCGCGGCGGCGACCAGGTAGAGCCCGAAGTGGAAGGGAAAGGAGCGGGTCCACAGCTTGCGGTTGTGCTCGCGCAGCGCGACGAGGAACAGGATCTCCGGCACCATCACCTTGAGCTCGCCCAGCATCGACACCTGGCGCGGCTTCTGCCACCAGTCGCTCTCCTCGAGGTAGGAGCCGCCGTAGGCGGCGCGGCCGCCGCCCTCGTGGGCCACCGGGTAGAGCTCCCAGCGGAGGTGCATCGGCATCTTCGACCACATCACGAAGCGCGCGACGACCGCGATGAGGAAGAAGACGATGCCGATGTAGGCAATGATGTAAGCGAGAGTAGTCATCATTCGCACTCCCAGCGGAGATTATAAAACGGAATCGAGAGTAGCGACATCAGGGCCGCAGACGCAACTGGTCCTGATCCGGAGGCCCGATCGGGCAGTACGCCGCAGCCGGTACGGCGGCCCCTCCATGACGGCTTCCGAGGCGCAGCGACATCCACTCTTGAGCAAAATCGCAAATTCCATTCCCTAGTGAAATGCTTGGGGAATCTGGGCCGCGCGCGGCACGGCGGCCCCGGCGGCGGCGCCCGAAGTCGGCGTATCAGTCGAGATGGACGCGACCGGGACGCGCGCGCCGGGCTTCCGGCCGCGGCGCCGACGGCGCGGCCCCTCCGCCGGACGGGCTCGACCTGTTACCGGCCGGTAACGATCAGGGCTCGTCGCCCGCGAGCAGGCGCTCGACCAGGTCCGGGAACCACGAGCCATCCGGCACCTGCACCATCCACCCGTTGACGAAGTAGGTCGGGGTCGCGTGCACGTTGACCGCGTTGCCGAGAGCCATCTGGCCGTGGACCGCGGCGATCGAGGGATCGCGCAGGTAGCAGCCGCGGAAGCCGGCCTCGTCGAGGCCGTTGCCGGCCACGAAGTCGAGCGCCGTCGTGGTCACCTCGGAGACGCCCATGTCCTTCTGCAGCGCGTAGAAGGTCTCCTTGAGGGGGATGACCAGCTGCGGGTCCTGGGCGCCCACGCACCAGGTCGCGCTCGCGGCGCGGAAGGCCCAGGGGTGGATCGCGGTCAAGGGGTAGCTGACCAGGCCGTGCCGGACCCTGCTCCCGTGCTTGCCGAGAACCATCTGGATCAGGGGCCACTTGCCCCGGCAGGCCGGGCACTCGAAGTCCGAGAACTCGACGATCTCGACCGCCGCCCGCTCCGCCGCCGCGCTGTCCCAGATCACGAGCTCGCTCCCCAGGAACAGGCGGCGCCGCGCCGCCACCGGGTCCTCCTTGAGCGGCGCCTCGCCGGCCATCACCAGGAAGCGGCCGTCGGCGGTCACTCCGGCCGCGCGCCGGACGGTGCCGAAGCCCGAGTCGACGAGCAGGCTGAGGGGGATCACCGCGCTCGGCCGGCGCGGGGTCGAGTCCCACTCCACCTTCACCCGCAGGTTCATCGCCGAGCGCAGCGCCTCGGGCAGGAAGCTCGAGAGGAAGTTCTTGAGCGCCTCGGGGTTGTTCGCCACCGCCTCGCCGGGCAGCTGGCCCACCGATCCCAGCCAGATCGAGTCGGTCGTCTCGTCGATGAGGGCCGTCGGCTGCTCGGACAGCACCGTGCTCGCGCAGCTGCGGTCGATCGAGACGAAGCGGTAGGAGCCCTGCGCGGTCTGGTAGCGCGTGTTCTCGAGCAGGCGGAAGCTCGACTCGGGGTACCAGGCGATGGCCCGCTCGACGTAGCGCAGGGCGCGGAGGTCCGGCTCCGGCTCGGCGGCAACGGCAGCGGTGGTCGTCACGGTTGCGACGGCGAGCGGCGCCGCGAGCACGAGCAATCGACAGAGTCTCATCCTCATTCAGCTCTCCCGTCGGAATTGTAGCAGCCGGGCGGCGCGATCAGCCTTCGTCCGCCCCCTCGTCCTTCACCGCCGATACCGCCGACACCGCCTTGTCCTTGTCCGATCCCGGCAGCATGCCGAGGGCTTCCCGCAGCTTGAGCTCGAGCTCGCCCGCGACCTCCGGGTTGTCGCGCAGGAAGTCGCGCGCCGCGTCGCGGCCCTGGCCGAGGCGGGTCTCGCCGTAGGAGTACCAGGACCCCGACTTCTGCACCAGTCGCACCTCCGCACCGATGTCGAGCAGCTCGCCCGTGAAGGAGATGCCCTCGCCGTAGAGGATGTCGAACTCGGCGGTCTTGAAGGGCGCCGCGACCTTGTTCTTCGCGACCTTGGCCTTGGTGCGGTTGCCGATCACCCGGTCGCCCTGCTTGATCGAGCTCGTGCGGCGGATGTCGATCCGCACCGAGGAGTAGAACTTGAGGGCGCGGCCGCCGGTGGTGGTCTCCGGGTTGCCGAACATGACCCCGATCTTCTCCCGCACCTGGTTGATGAAGATGAGGCAGGTGTTCGACTTGGAGACGATTCCCGCGAGCTTGCGCAGGGCCTGCGACATCAGCCGCGCCTGGAGGCCCATCTGGGCGTCGCCCATGTCGCCCTCGAGCTCGGCCTTGGGCACCAGCGCCGCCACCGAGTCGACCACGATGGCGTCGACCGAGCCGGAGCGGATCAGGGTCTCGGCGATCTCGAGCGCCTGCTCGCCGAAGTCCGGCTGCGAGATCAGCAGCTCGTCGAGGTTGACGCCCAGGCGGCCCGCGTACTCGGGGTCGAGGGCGTGCTCGGCGTCGATGAAGGCCACCAGGCCACCGACCTTCTGCGCGTTGGCGATGATGTGCAGCGCCAGCGTCGTCTTGCCGGACGACTCCGGACCGTAGATCTCGATCACGCGGCCTCGCGGCACGCCGCCGACGCCGAGCGCGGCGTCGAGCGCCAGCGATCCGGTCGGAATCACGTTGACGCGGATCTGCGGCCGCTCGCCCATGCGCATCAGCGAGCCTTTGCCGAACTGGCGCTCGATCTGACCGATGGCGGTCTCCAATGCCTTCAATTTGTCAGCCTTCTGACTCATGAGGATCTCCTTGCTGGGTGACCAGCGTGGCGGGACGGCCCCATCCTAGGGTTCGCCGGCACGGCCGTCAAGCGTCGCCGCCGACGGCCTGAACGCCACCCCGGCGAGCACCACCCCGAGCTCGCGCGGGTCGTCGAGGCCGTGGGCGGCCGGCCGGTAGGGCGCGCTCGCGATGACCAGCTCGAGCCGCCCGCCCGGGGCCTCCCCGGCCCGCACCTCGACCGCGACGCGCTGCGGCCGCGGTTCGAGCTCGAGGGGCCCCGCAGCCAGGCGGCCCCCGAGCCACAGCTCGCAGCGCGACGGGGTCGGCCGCGGCGCCGCGAGCTCGAGCTCGAGGGTACCGGCCGACGCCGGCAGCACGAGCCGCGCCCGGGGGCCGACCCACAGGCCCGCCACGCCGTCCGCGAAGCGCTCGGGGGCGAAGCCGCCCTCGAGCTCGACGCCGAGCGCGTCGCGGTCGCTGGCGTGGACGAGCGATCCGGCCCAGGCCCGGTGGGCATCCACGGCCCGCAGCTCGAAGAGCTGGAAGGAGAGCGCCCGGGCCTCGCCGGCGCTCGGAAACGGCGTCCGCGCGCGGCTGAAGCGCAGCGTCGAGGCGCCCCGGGGGCGGCCCGCCGCAGCTTCGAACCGCAGCCGCCGCTCGCCGCCCTCGCCGTCGATCTCGGCTGCGGGCCGATCGCCCCAGGAGAGCTCGACCGCGGCGGGTCCCGGTGCCGGCCGCAGCGCGAGAGCGAGCCCGGCGTCGCCGCCGAGCGGCGGCAGCAGCAGCTCGGCCGCGGCCGCCCCCCACATGAAGCGCCGGCCGTCGGCCGCGAGCTCGGCCGGCCACCAGCCCGCGAGCGGCAGCGGCGCGTCCTCGAGAATCCAGGCCTCGAGCATGCGCTGCTGGGTCAGGGGCTCGAGCGCCGGCGAGACGCCCGCGAAGCGGCGCTCGATGCCGAACAGGCTTTCCGGGTAGAGGGGGCGGTGGACCGTGGCCACGAGCCACGGGCCGCCGACCCCCTGCCAGGGCTCCGGGGCCCACGGCGACAGCACCCACGGCGGGTTGGCCTCGCCGCGACGCTCGGCGAGGTGCCAGAGGTAGGAGGCGAAGGGGTGCAGCTCGGGCTCGAGGACGACCGTGCGCCCGCCGGCGAGGGCCGCCGCCCGCGCCTCGCGCACCGCGGCGAAGCCCGGCAGCTCGGTGGCGTGCTGCTCGGCCACGAGCGGCAGGCTGCCGGCCCCGTACCACGCCGTCAGCCCGGCCAGACCGAGGCAGGCCGCCGGCGCCGGCAGGACCGCGGCAGCCCCCGCGAGCAGCGGCGCCAGGGCCATCTGCACCCCGACGGCGTAGCGTCCGTAGCTGCGGTTCTGCAGCAGGACAAGCTGGGCGACGGCGAGCACCAGCACGGCCAGCCACAACCCGGCGGCGCGGTGCGAGGACCGGCGCGCCCACGCCCCCAGCCCGGCGAGCGCGGCGAGCACGACCAGGCTCGCCGGCACGACGCCGCCGAGCCCCTTGACCAGGCCGAGCTCGGGGAAGCCGCCGGGGTTGGCGGCCAGGCGCGAGAAGTGGCGCTGGGAGTGGGCCAGGAAGGGGGCGAGAAAGGCATCCCAGCCGCCCTCGGCCCGCGCCATCAGCGCGACCGACACCAGCCCCGCCGCCACCGCGAGCGCGACCCCGGGCAGCAGCCGGCGGCGCGGCCGCACCGTCGCGGCGCCGCCGAGCCACAGCAGCGCGAGCGGCGGCAGCAGGATCGGCCGCACCAGGAAGGCCGCCGCAACGAGCAGGGTGAAGGCGGTGGCGCGGCCGCCAGCAAGGCCCCCGGCGAGCACGGCCGCCGCGGCCAGCGCCAGCACCGCGGCGGCGGTGGTCGAGAAGCCGCGCACCGCGTACAGCCAGGGGCCGGGCGCGGCGAGCAGCGCGAGGGCGGCGAGGGCCGCCACCGGCGCCGGCGCCACCCGCCGCCCGAGCGCCGCCAGCACCCACAGCGCCGCCACCGAGAAGGCGGCCGAAGCCAGCTGCAGCGCCCGCAGGGGGTCACCCGTGAAGGGCGTCAGCAGGTGGCCGACGGCGAGCCAGCCCGGGAAGCCGGGCGGGTGCGGGAAGTGGGCCGCGAGCTCGAAGTGGAGGATGCCGCGGGCGAACAGCGTTTCGTCCCACTCCCACGGCCCGCGGGCGAGGAAGGCGAAGCGCGACCAGGCGAGCAGAGCCGCCGCGAGGGCCGTCAACCCGGCATCGAGGCGGCGGTCAGCGGTGCCGAAGAGGAGCAGGGTCTCGAGTCGCCGCCGGCTCACGGGCGGACGGTCTCCGCGGAGGCGAGGGCGTCGCGGATGCGCTGCTGCAGGTCGTGCTCGAGCACCAGCGCTGACACCTCCTCGGCGCGCCGCGCCGTGCCGAAGCCTGCGGCGCAGCGCGCGGCCGGAGCCGCGGCCATGGTGGCGAGCTCGAGGCACCTGCCGCCGGCGAGCGAGCCGTCACCCTGGAGGAAGAGGAGCTCGTCGGTGCGCCAGCAGCCGTACTCGCCGAGCACCGGACCCGCACCGGGCTCGCCGAGGAGGTTGCGGCCGACGAAGGGGTAGGGTGCCGGGTCGACGCCGAGCAGGGCGAGCAGGGTGGGCGCGACGTCGACGTGGCCGGCGGCCGCGGTCCGCTCGCCGAGGAGCCCGTCGGCCTGCGGCACGCGGATGAAGAGCGGCACCTCCTGGCTCAGATACCAGCCTGCTGCGTCGCGCCTCGCCCCCATCGCCGCGGCGATCTCCGGCCGCCACTCGAAGCCGGCGTCGTGGTCGCCCCAGACCGCGACGACGGTCCGCTCCGCCCGTCCCCCCTCGTCGAGCGCGGCCACGAAGGAGGCCAGCGACGCGTCGAAGAAGTGCATGGTGTGCAGGAAGTTGCCGAACGGTGTCCCCTCCCACCCGCCGACATCGAGCTCCCTGAGGTGGGGCGGAAAGCCGGCGAAGGGATGGTGCAGGGAGAGGGTCAGCAGGTAGACCGCGGAGGGGCTCGGCAGCTCGGCGAGACGTGCCGCCGCCTGGCCGAGGAAGTCGCGGTCGCTCAAGCCCCAGCCGACCTCCTCGCCGGCCGCGAAGTCGTCGACGAAGAGGCTCCGCTCGAAGCCGTACGCCGGGTGGGTGACGCGGCGGTTCCAGAACCCGCCGTCGTACGGCACCGCCGACAGGGTGCGGTAGCCGCGCTCGCCGAGCACCTCGGCGAGCCCCGTGAAGTCGTTGCCGGCGAAGCGGAACGCGGCGGCGCCGCCGGGACCGGGCAGCAGCGAGACCTGGGTCGCGAGCTCGCTGTCGGACGAGCGGCCGTGCGCGGTCTGGTCGCTGAGGTTGGAAAACCACAGCGCCTCCCGCCGCCAGCGGTTGAGGAACGGCGTGACCTCGCGGCCGCCGATCTCGAGGCCGATCACGAAGCCCTGCAGGCTCTCCACCTGCACCATCACGAGGTCGCAGCCGGCGGCGGACCCGAACCACGGCCCGACGCCGGCCCGCTGCGGCGCCACCTCGCGGAACCACGCCGCGACCTCGGCCACGCGCTCCGGCGCGAGCTCGCGCGCCGTCCACGACCGGAGGGCGGCGGCTCCGAGGTCGACCGCGTGCAGGTTGAGGACCCCCAGCTGGCGGGCCACCTCCAGCCGTCTGAAGACCTGCTGGAGAATCTGCGGCTGCCGATCCGCGAGCTGCAGCGCGGCAACCGCCGCGCCGGCCACCGTCGATACCAGCGCCGCCGCGATCAGCCGCTGCGCCCCCGCGCCCGTTTCGCGGCGCAGGCGCCGCGCCGCCGTGACCAGCACCAGCCCCGGCAGCAGATCGAGCGCGATCCACAGGTCGGAGACCCGCAGCAGGCTGCGGATGCTCGCTTCGACCCGCCCGACCTGGCCGGCTGCCGAGAGCGCGGCCGCGCCCGGCAGGTCCTGGAAGAAGCGGATGTACACCACGTCGGCCCACAGCAGCACGGTGGCCGCCGCCGCCGCCAACCAGCAGACGGCCGGCCGCCACCGCCCGGGCAGCACGAGCACGACAAGGGCCGCCGCCGCCCCACCCCCCAGCGTCATCAGCAGTCCGCCGCCGGTGGCGCGCGCACCGGCGGCCGCGAGCACCGCGCCCTGCTTCACCACCAGGCCGCCGGCGAGCCACAGCACGTCAGCAGCCGCGAAGACCGCCGCCAGGCGCGCTCCACCCCGCGCCGTCGCCGAGACCGCCGCCGCGGCGGCCACCAGGCAGAACACCGCCCACCACGCCGGGGCGGACAGCACGTCAGGCGCCGCCAGCACCAACCGGGCGGGCGGCAGGCCCGGCGAGCGGTCCGAAAACCAGCACACCCCCTCCTCGACCATGTCCCACCGTAGGCGATAGAGGCCGGGGCGCGCCGGCACCGCCACCCTGGCGGTCAGCTCGATGGTCTCGCCCGGGGCCACCGACCGCGGCAGCGGCGTGCGGCGGCCTTCCCAGTCCGCGACCGCGCCGTCGCGACCGAGCCAGTGGTAGGACACCGCGAAGGAGCCGTCGTCAGCCCAGCTGCGACGGCCGGTGTTCCGCAGCGCCAGCGGCACGGCGAGCTCGGATGCCGCCACCACCATCCGCACTGAAGCCCCCGCGACGAGCTCGAAATCGTGGCCGGCGACCAGCGTCACCGGCGACGGCTGCACCGGTGTCGGGTCGACCTCGGACAGCCACCGCACGCCCTCGTGTACGACATCCCACTGCAGCGCGTGCTCGCCGACCAACCGCGGCGCCTCGACCACGGCGACGAACGCCCTCTCCTCCCCGCCGGCGATGGTCGCCGGCAGGGCCGTCCGGCGCCCGTCGCGGACGACGACCCTGCCTCGAGGGTCGAGCCAGTGGTAGGAGAGCGCGAAGCCTTCCGCGGGCGACCACGGCCGGGTGCCGTCGTTGGCGATGGTGACGGCAACCTCGAGCCCGGTCGCGGTCTCGATCTCGGCCGGCAGCTCCTGCGACACCACCCGCAGGTCGAACTCGGCAGCGCTCTGGGCGGCCGCGACCGCGGCCGCGCCGGCGCCCACGAGCGCCGCCGCGAGGATTCGAGGTCGGCGGCCCATGACGCCGGCGAGTATATCCGGGCGCCGGCGCCCAGCCGTCCCTCACTGCACCGGATAGCGCTCGTTGTACATGCTGATCACGACGTCGGTCACGTTGGCGCCGTCCGCGATGAAGGCGAGCGGCTGCGCATTGTAGAGAAAGATCGCGTCGAAGCCGTTCGCCCGCCCGTACTCGCTCGCCATCTCGCCGACCCGCTGCGCGACCTCGCCCAGGAACTCGCCCTGCTTGGCCTCGAGCTCGCGGTTGAAGCTGCGGGCGGCGTCCTCGAACTCGCGCCGTGCCTGCAGCAGCTGCGCCTCGAGCTGAGCGACAGCCTCGGGCGAGGCGACGCCGCGCTGAGCGGCCAGCTGATTCGTCAGCTCGCCGACCCGCTCCTGCCGTTTCTCGACCTCCTGGCGACGAGGCGTGCCCCAGGCCTCGAAGGCCTTGAGCTGGACCTTGCCCTGCTCGACCGTCGCCACAGCCCGCTCGACGTCGAGAAAGCCGATCTTCCCCGCCGCCGCCGGCAGCGCCGCCAGCACCAGAATCGACACCAGACCCAAGAGCCTCAGCGCTCTCATACGCACCTCCACGGCAGCCGCGGACTATAGCACGCGGCCCGCGGCGCCTCCCGGCCGGCGCCGGGGGCCCCGGCCCGGCCGGCGTGACCTCCGCTCGACCGAGGCCTAAAGTTCTGCATCGTGGCCCCTTAGACCGACCTGCGGTACAATGGCGGCATGGCCGACACCCACCGCGCGGCGATCCGACTGCTGGTCGTCGAGGACGACGAGCCGCTGGCCGACGGGCTCTGCCGCAACCTCGCGCTCGAGGGCTTCGAGGTCGCCCGGGTCGGGACCGGCGAGGCCGCGCTCGCCGAGCTCGGCCGGGAGCGGCGCTCCTTCGAGCTGCTGATCCTGGACATCATGCTGCCGGGCATCGACGGCTTCGAGGTCTGCCGCCGCCTGCGCGAGCAGCGCGACCCGATCCCGATCCTCTTCCTGACCGCCCGCGGCAGCGACGCCGACCGCATCCTCGGCCTGCAGCTCGGCGCCGACGACTACCTCACCAAACCGTTCCTGGTCGAAGAGCTGGTGCTCAGGGTGCGTGGCATTCTCCGTCGGGTCGCCTGGTCGCAGACGCCGGCCCCGCTCGGCCCGGTGGTGCAAATCGGCGGCCACGAGGTCGACCTCACGACGATGCGCGCGAGCACCGCCGCCGGCCCGGCACCGCTGACCGAACGCGAGGTCATGCTGGTGCGGTTCTTCGCCGAGAACGAGGGCCGGGTGCTGACCCGGGGCGAGCTCCTGGAACGGGTCTGGGGTTACACCTTCGACACCTCGACCCGCACCCTCGACACCTTCGTCCACCGCCTCCGCAAGCACTTCGAGGACGACCCCAGGTGCCCCCGGCACTTCCACACCGTGCGCGGCGTCGGCTACCGGTTCACCTCCGTCCCCGAGGAGTGAGCCCCTCGGGATCCTCAATTCTCGGCCGGGGAATCTCGCGGGAGAGACTTCCCGCAGAGAGGCCGCTCGGTCGAGATCCCCCGGCCGAGAATTGAACCTGTTGACCGCCCGTGTCACGGTCGGTCGATACCCAGGTCCTTCATCTTCCGCCACAGCGTGACCCGCGAGATGCCGAGGCGGTCGGCGGCCTCCTGCATGCGCCACCCGCAGAGCTCGATGACCTCGCGCAGAACCCGCTCCTCGAGGGCGGCGAGCGGCCTCTCCGCCCGAAGCAGCTCGTCGACCAGCAGCAGGCGCGCCCCGTCCACCGGCAGGTCCGGCAGATCGACGACGCCGTCGGCGGCGGCGAGCGCCGTCGCCAGCACGCCTTCGAGCGCCGCCAGGCCGCGCGCCGCGGCGACCTCCGCCAGACGCCCGAGCGCGGCCGCCGTGACCCGCCGTCCGGGCTCGAGCTCGTCGACCCAGGCCGCGATCATCCGCGGCAGGTCCTCCGCGAGGCTCGCGAGCTCCGGCAGGCGCAGCACCTCGCAGGACGCTGGCCAGCCATCGGCGCTGCGGGCGCCGCACACGACCCTCCAGCCCTCCGGGCGGGGCGTCGCCAGGGCCTGATGCGCCTCGGCGCCGTCGGCGTAGACCGTGCCGGGCGGCCACGGCACGACCTCGTCCCAGCCGCCACGCCAGGGTCGCAGCAGGGCTTCGGGCAGGCCGGAGTGGCGATGCACCGCACGCGCGACGTCGCGGCAGGCCGGCGCCTCGCCGACGACCACCAGGTCGCGGCCCGAGGCCGCCGCCGCCGCCAGCCGCCGCCGCAGCTCGGCGGCTCGCTCCGAGCGCCCGCACGCGAAGAAGCCGGGCCGCGGGCCGGAAGGTCTGAGGATCTCCACCGCCCCGCGGAAGGCGCCATCGGCGCCGAGCAGCGGCACGACCGTCACCTCGAGCGCGAGCTGGTCCCCCGCGGCCGTCCGGTAGGCCGTCGCGAAGCTCTCCACCCGCTCGAGGCCGGTCTCGAGAGCGTAGGTCAGTGGACAGGCGCCGTCGCAATCGAGTCCGTGCGTGAGCAGGCGGCAGCGGCCCCCGATCGCCTGTCCCTGGTCGACGCCGAGCAGACGCCGGGCCGCGGTGTTCGCGTGCCGAAGCTGCCGCTGCTCGTCGATGACGATGACGGCCTCGGTGAGCTGGTCCAGGACCTCGAGCCACGGCCCGTCCAGGTGATCGCCCGCGTGTCGCAGCACGCCCCTGGAAACCGCGGCGGCGGAGGCTTTATTCGCGGCCGGGAGGGCCGCTGCCGCGGCGAGGAGGGCTCAGCGCTCGATCTCGAACTCGGGCTCGGGCGTCGGCTCGGGCTCGGAGAAGTAGAGCGCGGTCTGAGCCACCGGCAGGAGCATCACGTGCACCCTGCCCTTGATCTGCACCTCGACCTGGAAGTAGCCGGTGTCCGAGATGCTGACCAGCGTGGCCGCCGTGCCCTTGGCGTCGATCAGAGGGCAGTAGACGGATACTTTGCCCGGGATCTCCATGAGCCGCTCCTTCAGGTTTCGAGTGTATCACCATGCATTCCCCGCCCCGCGGCGCCGGGCGCCGCCGGACGGGAGATGAGCGGGTCACTCGGGCTCGCCTCCACTCCGCCGGCGCCGCCTCCCGCGGCGGGCCCGCCGTCCGGTACTCGACCGGCAGGTCCTCGAGGCCGATCTCGCTGCCGCGCGCGAACAGCACCATCGACTCGATCACGTTGCGCAGCTCGCGCACGTTGCCCGGCCACGGGTGCTTCTTGAGCGCCGCCAGCACGGGCGCCTGCACGCCGCGCACATCGCGCCCGAGCTCACGGTTGAAGTGCTCGAGGAAGTGCTGCACGAAGAGCGGGATGTCCTCGCGGCGCTCGCGCAGGGCGGGCAGCTCCAGCGTCACCACCTTGAGGCGGAAGAAGAGATCCTGACGGAAGCGCCCCCGCGCCACCCACTGCTCGAGATCCCGGTTGGTGGCCGCGACGAGGCGGAAGTCGACGGGAATCTGGCTCGCGCCGCCGACCCTCATGATGTGGCGTTCCTCGAGGACCCGCAGCAGCTTGACCTGGAGATCGGCCGAGAGCTCCGAGATCTCGTCGAGGAAGAGGGTGCCGCCCGAGGCGCGCTCGATGAGGCCGATGCGCCGCTGGTGGGCGCCGGTGAAGGCGCCCTTCTCGTGCCCGAAGAGCTCCGACTCCAGGATCTCGCCCGGGATCGCGCCGCAGTTGATGGCGACGAAGGGCCCGGCCGCCCGCGGCGAGTTCTGGTGCAGCGCGTTGGCCACCAGCTCCTTGCCGGTTCCCGACTCGCCGACGACGAGCACGGTCGAGCGCGTCGGCGCCGCCACCCGCATGCGCTCGATCAGGCGCTCCATCGCCGGCGTGCGGCCGACGATCCCCTCGAAGCCGAAGCTCTTGTCGAGGCGCTCGCGCAGCCGCCGGTTCTCGTCCGAGAGCACCCGCCGCTCGAGCTGGAGCTGCACGCGCTGGCGCAGCTCCTGCATCTTCACCGGCTTGGTGAGGTAGTCGTCCGCACCCTCCTGCAGAGCGGCCACCGCGTCCTCGACCTCGGCGTAGGCGGTGACGAGCAGGAAGGGCAGGGCGGGGTGGGACGCGCGCACCGCGCGCAGGAACTGGTAGCCGTCCATCCCCGGCATGCGCACGTCCGAGACGACCGCGTCGACCGGATCGCCCGCGGCGAGCCGCGCGAGCGCCTCCTCCGCCGACGGAAAGGCTCGTAGCGTGTAGCCGACGCGCTCGAGGGTCCGCGTCATCGCGTCCCGCGAGCCGTCGTCGTCATCGACCAAAAAGATCACCGCAGCCATGTCACGCCCCCATCGCAGCGAGCAGGCGCTCGAGCCCGTCCTCGTCGAGGATCTCGACACCGAGCTCGCGCGCCTTCGCCAGCTTCGAGCCCGCATCCGCGCCGGCGATTACGAAATCGGTCCGCCGCGACACCGAGCCCGCGACCGTCGCGCCCAGCGCCGCGAGCCGCTCGCGGACCTCGCTGCGCGGCCGGCTCAAGGTGCCGGTGAGGACGACGGTGCGGCCGGCCAGCGGCGCCGCGGCGGCGCGCGGCGCAGGCTCCGCCCTCGGGTCCACGCCCCGCGCGGCGAGGCGGCCGACGAGCTCGCGGTTGCCGGGGTCGCCGAACCAGCGGCGCAGCGAGGCCGCCATCGCCGGCCCGACGCCGGCGACCGCCGTCAGGGCCTCCTCCTCCGCCGCCATCAGCTCGCCGAGGCTCGCGAAACTCGCGGCGAGCTCCCTGGCGGCGCGCTCGCCGACCAGAGGAATGCCGAGGGCGAAGAGCAGGCGGTGGAGCGGCCTCGTGCGCGCTTCGTCGAGCGCGCGCACGAGCTTCGCCGCCGAGGCCTCGCCCCAGCCGTCGAGCGCCGCCACGGCCGCCGCGTCGAGGTCCCACAGCGAGGCCTCGTCGGTCACCAGCCCGGCCTCGGCCAGCTGGGCGAGGGAGCGCTCCCCGAGGCCCTCGATGTCCATGGCGTCGCGCGAGCAGAAGTGGCGCAGCCGTGCCGCCAGCACCGCCGGGCAGGCGGGGTTGGGGCAGCGCAGGGCGACCTCCTCGACCGCGCGCACCACCGGCGTCGCGCAGGCCGGGCAGGCGGAGGGGGCGGCGACGGGCGCCGCGCCGGGCGGCCGCCGCGAGCTGACGACGCCGGTGATCTTCGGGATCACCTCGCCGCCCTTCGTCACCCACACCATGTCGCCGATCCGGACGTCGAGGCGCGCGACCTCGTCGAAGTTGTGGAGGGTGGCCCGCGCCACCGTGGTGCCGGCGATCGGCACCGGCTCGAGCACGGCGACCGGCGTCAGCACCCCGGTCCGCCCGACCTGGACCACGATGTCGAGGAGCCGGGTGGTCGTGCCCGCCGGCGGGAACTTGAAGGCCACCGCCCAGCGCAGGGAGCGGGCGGTGCTGCCGAGGCGCGCCCGCTCGTCGGCGCGATCGAGCTTGACGACGATGCCGTCGGTTTCGAAGTCGAGCCCCGCCCGGCCCTCCTGCCAGCGCTCGATAAAGGCCTCGACGGCGGCGAGGTCGCGGCACAGCTCGAGGCCCGGGCTCACCGGGAAGCCGAGCCCGCCGAGCCACTGCAACGAGGCGACGTGGCTGGGCTCGTCGCGCCCCTCGACCCGCGCGACCTGGTAGCACCACAGGGCGAGGCGGCGGCGCGAGGCCTCCCGCGGATCGAGCAGCCGGATCGAGCCGGCGGCCGCGTTGCGCGGGTTCGCGAACTCGCGCTCGCCGGCCGCCCGCCGGGACCGGTTGAGATCGGCGAAGGTGCTGCGGCGCAGGTAGACCTCGCCGCGGACCTCGAGCAGCTCCGGCAGGCCGGCGAGCTCGAGCGGCAGGCCGCGGATGGTGCGCACGTTGGCGGTGACGTCGTCTCCGACCAGCCCGTCGCCGCGGGTCACCGCCCGCTCGAGCCGGCCGCCGAGATAGACCAGCGAGATCGACACGCCGTCGATCTTGAGCTCGGCGGCGAGGGCTGACGGCGGCCGCTCCAGCTCGCGGCTGACGCGCTCGTGCCACGCCCGCAGCTCGTCGCGGGAGTAGCTGTTGTCGAGCGACAGCATGGGCAGGGCGTGCTCCACCTGGGCGAGGCCCGCGAGCGGCTCACCGCCGACGCGCTGGGTCGGCGAGCCCGGGCTCGCGAGCTCGGGGTGCGTCTGCTCGAGCTCGACGAGCTCGGCGAACAGGCGGTCGTACTCGAAGTCGGAGATCTCCGGCGCCGCGAGGACGTAGTAGCGGTGGTCGTGGTGGCGGATCAGGCGCCGGAGCTCCGTCACCCGCCGTGCCGCCCGTGAGCTCGAGACCGCCATCGCTCAGGCCGTGGGCCGGCGGCGGCGGCGCCGGCGGCGGGGACGTCGCCGCTCGCTCCGCTCCTCGTCGACCGGCTGCTCGCCCTTGCCGAGCCGCTGCAGGGCGCGCTCCCAGCCCTGGCGGGTGGCGGCCGGGATCAGGCCGAGGCGGGCGGCGAAGCCGTGCAGCTCCCAGGCCACCGGGAAGTAGTCCTGGCGGGAGATCCTGACGACCTGGCGGCCGCGATCCGGCGGCCGCACCATCTTGGTCAGCGTGAAGAGACCCTGGTGCATCAGGTGGAGGGCCTGGTTGGAGAGGTGCATGCTGGTCGCCGCCGGGGCGATGATGGCTCGCAGCCGGGCCAGGAGCTGGGCGTTGTTGACCCTTCCGTTGCCGTCGGTCTCCTCCACGGCGAGCGCGAGGAAGCGCGGCAGGAAGAAGCCGCCGAGGAGGCTCGCGTCCGCGAGCGGCGAGCCGGCCGCGATCTGCGCGTCGATCACCTCGAGGACCTGGACGCTGTCGTCGGTGTCGAGCGGCAGATCGGGAAAGGCGCGGCTGAACAGGCCGGCGCGGCGCCACGCCTCGTGGATCCGCGCCGCGCTGCCCGAGCGCAGGCACTCGAGGAGCTCGTAGGTGAGCCGCGATGACGAGGCCTCGGCGATCAGGGCCTGCTGGCGCTCGATGGCCTCGACGGTCGGCGGGTCGACCGAGAAGCCGAGGCGGACCGCGTACTCGAGCGCGCGCATCATGCGCACCGGGTCCTCGATGAAGCGCTGGTCGGGGTCGCCGATGGTGCGGATCACGCCCCTCTCGAGGTCTGCGATGCCGCCGACGTGGTCGATGACGGTGTAGTCCGCGATGTTGTAGAAGAGCGCATTGACCGTGAAGTCGCGGCGGCGCGCGTCCTCGGCCGGGGTTCCGTAGACGTCCTCCTCGGGTCGCGCCGGCAGCGGCTCGGTCGCGGTCTCCTCCTCGGCGGTCTCCTCCTCGCCCTCGTGCCAGTCATTGGGGCTCTCCGGCGCCTCCGGGCTCGCCCGGAAGGTCGCCACCTCGACGATGGCGTCGCGGAAGAAGACGTGGGCGAGGCGGAAGCGGCGGCCGATGATCCGCGAGTTGCGGAACAGCCGCCGGATCTCCTGCGGGCGGGCGTTGGTGGCGATGTCGAAGTCCTTCGGCCGCCGGCCCAGCAGCAGATCACGGACGCTGCCGCCCACCAGGTAGGCCAGGTAGCCGGAGCGGTGCAGGCGGTAGAGGACCTTGAGCGCGTGCGCCGACACGTCCCCCCGCGACAGCCGGTGCTGCGGGCGAGTGAGGACCCTCGGCGCGAGGTCCTCGGCGGTCGGCGTGGCGATGGTCGCGATGGTTTCGTTCATGCGCGCTGCCCGGGGCGGTCCCCGGCGACGGCGGTCCGGTGGCTCTCGGCGAGCCGTCGCTCCCGCGACCTCGGCTCAGCCATCGATGGACAGCACGATCTTACCAAACTGCCCTGCGGCCTCGAGGCGGCTGTAGGCCGCGCGGCCCTCGGCGAGCGGCAGCACGGTGTCGACCACCGGCCGCAGACCCTCCGCCGCCACCGCCGCGACCAGGCGGCGCCAGTCGTCCCGCGAGCCCATCGTCGAGCCGAGGACGCTGAGCTGGTTCCAGAAGATGAGGCGGATCTCCTCCTTCGGGTTGGGCCCCGAGGTGGCGCCGCAGGTGAGGACCCGGCCGCCCTTGGCGGCAGCCTTCAGGGACTGCATCCAGGTCGCGTCGCCCACCGAGTCGACGACGATGTCCGCGCCCCTCCGAGCCGTCAGAGCCCGCACGCCGCGGGCCACCTGCTCGTCGGCCGGCAGCAGATGGTCGGCGCCGAGCTCGGCCGCGCGGGCGAGCTTGGCCTCCGAGCGCGAGGTCACGATCGCCTGCAGGCCCGCGAGCTTGGCGAGCTGCAGGCAGGCCAGCGACACGCCGCCGCCGATGCCGTGGATGAGCACGGTTTCGCCGGCGCGGGCGCCGCCGCGGGTGAACAGCATGCGCCACGCCGTGAGGTAGGTGAGCCCGAAGGCCGCGGCCTCCGCCCAGCCGAGGTGCGCCGGCCGCGGCGCGAGCGAGGCGGCGGCGACCACGACCTGCTCGGCGAAGGTGCCGTCGCAGTGCTCGCCGAGCACCCCGAAACTGACGCAGAGGCTGTGCTCGCCGGCGCGGCAGAACTCGCAGCTGCCGCAGGACAGCCCGGGGTCGAAGACCACCTCGGCGCCGACCTCGATCCCCTCGACCGCCGGCCCGAGCGCGTCGACGACGCCGGCGCCGTCGGCACCGCCGATGTGCGGCAGCCCGATCGGGATCCCCGGCATCCCGGCGAGCACGAAGAGGTCGAGATGGTTGAGCGCCGCCGCCCTGAGCCGCACCCGGACCTCGCCGGGGCCCGGCTCCGGCTCCGGCCGCTCGCCGAACTGCAGCCTGTCGATGCCGCCATGCTCTTCGAAGTGCAGCGCCTTCAATCACCGCCTCCCATGGCCGGCCATTCTAGCTGCACTTCACGCCCGCGTGCGGGCGCGACGTCCAGAGACACGAAACCCCGCCGCAGCGGGGTCTCGCGGTTCCACGGGTTCGGGTCGGCGCTCAGGGAGCCGGGTTGTCGAGCACGAAGCGCCGCTCGCCGATGATGCTGCGGCCGTCCCGGACATCCTCGACCCACACCACCAGGCTGTGCTCGCCGTCGGCCAGGTTGGCGGCCACGGTGTCGAGCTCGTAGCGGTAACCCGAGTTGCGGGTCACGCTCGTGGGCAACCACGGGTAGAGCTCCTCGAACTCGGGCGACGGCAGGCCGAAGGCGGCATCCCCGATGTACACGCCGTCGACCCAGATCTCGACCCTGCGAATCGTGTTCCCGAGGTCGTCGGCGAATCCCGTCACCTCGACCACGCCGGCCACCCGCTCCATGTGGTACGGCGACACGATGTCGCCGATGGCGGGCTCGTCCGGATCATCGTTGCAGTCGAAGATCACCGGGATCTGGGCGATGTCGGCGACGTTGTTCTCGAGGTCGCCGGCACGGACCTTGAGGTAGTGCAGCCCCTCGCCGTAGCCGCGCGCCAGGATCAGATAGTTGATGTCCATCAGGAAGGAGAAGCCGCTGTGCTTGGAGTTCGGCACGTCCACGTACAGCCGGTGGACGTCCATCCGCTCGTGGCCGTAGTAGTTGAAGTCCTCTTCCGCCTCCGGCCAGTAGAAGCTCGGCAGGCTGGTGTTCTGGTAGTAGGTCTCGTCGAGCGGCACCAGCGCGTTGTCGAGCAGCAGCTCGACGTAGGCGACGCCGCCGAAATCGGTGCGGCTGCCGACGTCGAGCGCCCACCCGAAGATCATCTCGACGTTGTCGGGATCCTGGTAGACATCCCCGGACCACGGCGGCACGACGCCGTCCACGGCCTCGCAGCCGTCGGCGTACATGACGTGGTTGGCGATCGGCCAGTCGATCTTGCCGAAGGGCGGCAGGTTGGAGCCGGTGTTGAAGGTCTGCACGAAGCGGCGTCCGATCACCCGCGACGCGCCCTCGTTGTCGACCGCGCGCACCGCGACGACGTGGATGCCGTTCGGGAGCACGGTGGTGTTGAGCATGCGGATGAAGCCCGCGTACTCGGCGTCGGGGTGCCCCGGGAACATGTG
>JALOKS010000240.1 GCA_025456385.1 Thermoanaerobaculales bacterium
GAAGCCCTCGTCCTCCCAGGTCAGCTGCCCCTCGTGGATGACCAGGCCGGCGTCGACCTCGCCCGCGCGCACCGCGGGCATGATCCGGTCGAAGGGCAGAGTGACGGTGCTGAGCCCGGGCCGCCAGAGCTGGAGGGCGAGTGCGGCCGAGGTCAGCCGGCCCGGAACTGCGATGCGCAGCTCGCCGAGCCGCTCGGCGGCCCGCGCCTCCCGCGCCACCAGGACCGGGCCGTAGCCGTCCCCCATCGAGGCGCCGGAGCCGAGCAGGGCGTAGCGCTCGTCGAGGTGGGCGTAGGCGTGGATCGACACCGCCGTGACCTCGTAGGTGCTGTCGAAGGCGGCCTGGTTGAGGGTTTCGATGTCGGCGAGCACGTGCTCGAAGCGCAGCTCGCCGGTGGGGATGAGGCCCTTGGCGAGGGCGTAGAACATGAAGGCGTCGTCGGAGTCCGGCGAGTGCGCCACGCGGATCAGGGTCATCGAACCTCCGGGTCCCGGTGCGGGAGCCCGCATTCTAGCCCGAACGCTCGAATCACCACCGAGACACAGAGGGCACAGAGGCAGCCATTCGGCGCGGGGAGGGCACGAAACACCTTCATCTCAGTCGATCGGACCGGGTGAGTTTTCACCCCGGACTTCAAGAAACCCGTTCCGGCATCACGTCGAATCGCGACGCGGTCATGGTCAGTCAGACTGCAATGCTCTGTGTTCCCCTCTGTGTCTCCGTGCCTCTGTGGTTCACCCGGAGGCGCGCCTGGCAACGCAGCGCTCGATCAGCGCCTGGGTGGAGCTGTCGTGGCGCGAGAGGTCCACCGCGTCGCCGGCGAGCAGGCGTTCCTGCTCGCCGAGGATGGCGCCCGCCAGGACCTTGCCGAGCTCGACCCCCCACTGGTCGAAGCTGTTGATCCGCCACACCACCCCCTGCACGAAGACGGCGTGCTCGTAGAGCGCCATCAGCATGCCGAGGCTGTGCGGCGTCAGGCGGTCGAGCAGAATGGTCGAGCTCGGGCGGTTGCCGGCGAAGGCGCGGTGCGGAACGAGGGCGCGCAGGGCGTCCTCGTCGATCCCTGCCGCGCGCAGCTCGGCTGCCACCTCGTCGGCGCGGCGGCCCCGCATCAGCGCCTCGGTCTGGGCGATGAAGTTGGCCAGCAGCTTGCGGTGGTGGTCGCCGAGCTCGTGCGCCGGGTTGACGACGCCGATGAAGTCGCAGGGCACCAGCTCGGTGCCCTGGTGGAGGAGCTGGAAGAAGGCGTGCTGGCCGTTGGTCCCCGGCTCGCCCCACACCACCGGGCCGCTGGCGTAGCCGAGCGCCCTGCCGTCGCGGTCGACGGCCTTGCCGTTCGACTCCATGTCGAGCTGCTGCAGGTAGGCCGGGAAGCGGCGCAGGTAGCGGTCGTAGGGCAGCACCGCCCTGCTCGCGGCGCCGAAGAAGTTGCGGTACCAGACGCCGAGCATCCCCATCAGCACCGGGATGTTCGCCGCGAGCGGCGCCTCGAAGGCGTGGCGGTCGGCCTCGCGGGCCCCGGCCAGCAGCTCGGCGAAGCGCTCGAAGCCGACGGCGAGGGCGATGCTGAGACCGATCGCCGACCAGCTCGAGTAGCGCCCGCCGACCCAGTCCCAGAACTCGAAGGTCGCCGACGCGTCGATGCCGAAGGCCGCCACTGCTCCGCGGTTGGTCGACAGGGCGACGAAGTGCCGCGCCACCGCCCGCTCGTCGCCGAGAGCCTCGACGAGCCAGCGCCGGGCGGTGTGGGCGTTGGTCATCGTCTCCTGGGTGGTGAAGGTCTTCGAGGCGACGATGAACAGCGTCTCCGCCGGGTCGAGGTCACAGGTCGCCGAGACGAAGTCGCTCGCGTCGACGTTCGAGACGAAGCGGACCTGCGGCCCGTCGGCATAGGCGCCGAGCGCCTCGCAGACCATCGCCGGCCCGAGGTCCGAGCCGCCGATGCCGAGGTTGACGACGGCCCGGATCGGCCTGCCGGTGAAGCCCTTCCACTCGCCCCGGCGCACCGCCTCGGAGAAGCTCCGCATCCGCTCGAGGACCGCCCTGATGCCGGGCATGACGTCGGTGCCGTCGACCGTGATCGGTCGATCGCCGCCGGCCCGCAGGGCGATATGGAGCACCGCGCGGTTCTCGGTCCAGTTGATGCCGTCGCCACGTCGCATGGCGGCGAAGGCCTCGGGCACCCCGCTCGCCCGCGCGAGCTCGATCAGCAGGCGCAGCGTGCCGTCGGTGACGCGGTGCTTCGAGTAGTCGAAGAGCAGGCCGTCGAGCTCGAGCGAGAAGCGCTGGGCGCGCTCCGGATCGCGGTCGAAGAGCTCACGCAGGTGCAGGCCCGCCACCTCGCGCTGGTGCGCGGCGAGCGCCCGCCACGGCGCCGTCTCCGGGAGCGCCGTACCGGCGCGCACCTGACGGTCGATCTCCGAGTCGAAGAGCATGACAACCTCCCCGGTCGCGACGAGCATAGCGGGTCTGGAGAGGAGTTTTGAATTTTGAATTTTGAATTGTGAGTTTCGAATGAGGGCGGCAAACGACCTATCCCAATGCCGAATTCCGAATTCCGAACTCCGAACTCGGAGCTTGGGTGGTCAGCTGCTCGCCCACGCGAGCGCCCGCGCCGGATCGGCCGTGTCGAGCTCGGCGAGCTCGTCGCCCGGCACCCGCCCCTGACCGGTGAAGCGTTCGAGGAAGCGCTCACAGGCGGCCAGGGCCTGCTCGCCCACGAAGCCCTTCTCCAGCCGGCGGGCGCCAGCGAGCGCGATCCCCCACAGCTCACAGGCGAGCCGCTGCAGCTCGGGGTCGTGCACGCCGTCGGCGGCGGCCCGGCGCCACAGCTCGGGCAGCCGCCGCCGCTGCCCCGCGAGCAGGCCGAGCGCGGCCTCGCGGGCCGCACGGTCGTAGAGCAGCGCCGCGGTCAGGGCCACCGGCACCGGGCGCCACGGGCCGGGCAGGGCCTCGCCGGCGCGCAGCTCGAGGAAACCCCGCGGACGCACCTCGAAGAACATGGTCGTCAGGTGGTAGTCGAGGTCGGCTGCCGTCGGCCAGCCCCAGCGCGGGTGGCCTTCGGCGACCCACTGCCCGAAGCTGCAGCCGGGGCAGCCGGGCTCGTAGCGCCCGTCGTCGAGGCGGTAGAGCATGACGTCCGCCTCGAGGGCCGCCTGCCCCCAGTGCTCGCGCGGGTCGTCACCCTCGGTCTCGACCAGCAGCCGCGGGTAGCCGCTGCGGGTCGGGTCGAGCTCCTGCCAGGCGCGGGCCCGGGTGCACACCGAGCCGGGGGACGGGCTGGAGGCGAAGCTCGCGGTCATCACCGGCCCGATCAGGTTCGCGAGCAGCCAGCGTTCCTGCCACACGCCCGCGCGCCCGAGGTCGAGGTTGATCTGGAGGCTCGCGGTGTGGCGCATCATCACCGCGCCCCAATGGCCGCGCTGGCGGTAGTAGGCGGCCTGGGCGGTGTAGCGGCCGGCGCGCAGCTGCTGCGGCACCGTCTCGACGTCGTGCCAGATGTCCATGCCGATGGCGGCGAGCTCGACCCGGCGGCGGCGGAACGCCCGCCGCAGGCGGCCCAGCACGTCCTCGACGTCGTTGATCGCGGTGGCGACGCTCGGGTACACCGCCGTCGAGTGCTCCACCTGGGCGCCCGGCTCGAAGGTCAGGCGGCCGCCACCTTCGACCGGGTACTCCACCGCGGCGAGGGGCTCGCCGCTGCGCGCGCCGATGCGGTCGTCAGCCGCGGCCAGCTCGTCGACAACCTCGAGCACGCCCGCGCCGTCGGGGCGTGACAGCAGCAGCCGCCCGGCCGGCCTCCCCCTGCGGTCGCGCTGCACCGGGAAGAGCTCGGGCTCGAGCCCGACCCGGTCGCCGAGCGCCGCGCGGCCGGCCGGCTCGGGGAACGCCCGCAGACCGGCCCGGTGGCGGGCCTCGTCCACGGAGATGGCGGCGGAGCGGTCGTGGGTCGGCATCGTTCCCCAATCGCGTCACGGCACATTACACGGTGCGGGGCTCAGGGAGCAAGGAGCAGGACGGGTGGGCGGAAAAAAGGCGCGGCCGAGGCCGCGCCCTGGTGACCGGTTGCGGATCGTGCTACTTCGCGGGCGGGTTCTTGAACTCGTGGATGGCGGCCTTGTTGCCAAGGTTGTCCGCGAGGCTGACCTTCTTGGCGTGGTCGTCACCGACGTGGCAGCCGTCGCAGGTCGCCTGGGTCGGGATGACCAGACCGTTGGCGATGGCGGCGTCGCGATCCTTCATGATGCTCATCTTCTTGTAGTCCTCGCCGGGGCCGTGGCAGGCCTCGCACTGGACGCCCGGGAGGTCCGCGCTGGCGTTGGTGGCGTGGCACTTGAGGCAGTCCGGCGTGTAGGCACGGTCGGTCGAGGCCTTCGCGGCGTCAGTCGCCTTGGCGTGCGTGGTGGCCTCCCAGGAGGTGAACTGGACCTTGTGGCACATCTTGCACTTGTCAGCGCCCGCGTACGCGTGGTCAGCGGCCTGCACCCCGAACGATGCCAGCACCAGCGCGGCCGCAGCGAATCCGACCCAAAGGATCTTCTTGCTCATCGGGCTTCCTCCCTTTCTCCGGCCTCCGCCTGCCGGCGGCTGCCGTCCAGATTGGAGGCT
>JALOKS010000480.1 GCA_025456385.1 Thermoanaerobaculales bacterium
CGGGTGGTTCATGCCGAGCTTCATGACCGTGTCGATGTCCTCGCGCGTGCCGACCCCGTGGTAGAGGCAGTAGACGGCCTCGTTGATCATGGGCAGCAGGATGCGGTTGGCGATGAACCCGGGATAGTCGTTGGCCTTGGCCGGCGTCTTGCCGAAGGCGAGCGCCAGCTCCCAGACGACCTTGAGCGTCTCCTCCGAGGTGGCCAGCCCGGGGATGATCTCGACCAGTTTCATGACCGGCACCGGGTTCATGAAGTGCATGCCGATCACCTTCTCCGGCCGCCGGGTCTGGGCGGCGATGCGGCCGATCGGGATCGAGGAGGTGTTGGTGGCCAGGATCGCTTCCGGCCGGCAGATCCGGTCGAGCTCGCGGAAGATCTGGAACTTGATCTCCTGATTCTCGGTTGCCGCCTCGACCACGACGTCGGCCGCCGCCATGTCCGCGAGGCTGACGCTGCCGCGGATCCGCGCGAGCAGCGCGTCCTTGTCGGCGGAGGTCATCTTGCCCTTTTCGACGTTGCGCGCGAGGATGCCCCCGATCGTCTTGAGGCCTTTGTCGACGAACTCCTGCCGCACGTCGTTCATGATGACCGTGAGCCCGCTGGCGGCCGCCACCTGGGCGATGCCGTTGCCCATCTGGCCGGAGCCGATGACGCCGAAGGTTTTGACTTGCATTTTCCCTCCTATGGATTCGGTCAGGTTTTAAGTGTTACGTGTTAAGCAGTGAGGGCGGAACAATTTGAATCACGCTGTTCGCTTAACACCTAACACCTGAGACTTAACACTATCTTTTGACTACCATCGCCACTGCCTCCCCGCCGCCGAGGCAGAGCGAGGCGAGGCCGGTGCGCTTGTCTTGGCGGATCATCTCGTGCAGCAGCGTGACGAGCACGCGGCAGCCGCTCGCGCCGATCGGGTGGCCGAGCGCCACACTGCCGCCGTTGACGTTGACCTTCGCCGGGTCGAGGCCGAGCTCGCGCAGCACCGCGACCGTCGAGCCGCTGAAGGCCTCGTTGATCTCGAAGAGGTCGACCGCGCCGATGCCGATGCCTTCCTTCTTCAGCACCTTGGGGATGGCCAGGATGGGTGCGACCAGCACGTACTTCATGTCGAGCCCGGCCGAGGCCTGCGCGCCGACGGTCGCGAGCACCCGGCAGCCGAGCGCGCGCGCCTTCTCCTCCGCCATGACCACGACCGCCGCGGCCCCGTCGCTGATGACCGAGCTGTTGCCGGCGGTGGCGATTCTTCTGGAAGGCCGGGGCCATCTTGGCCAACGCCTCGTAGCTCGTCTCGCGCGGGCACTCGTCCCGCGCGAAGGGGATCGGTGCCCCCTTGCGCTGCGGCACCGGCACCGGCACGATCTCCGGCGCGAAGCGATCCGCGGCGAGCGCGGCGAGCGTGCGGCGGTAGGACTCGGCCGCGTAGCGGTCCTGGTCCTCGCGGCCGACCCGGTATTTTTCGGAGCAAAGGTCGTTGGAGATCCCCATGTGGAAGTCGTTGACGATGTCCCACAGGCCGTCGTGGACCATGTGGTCCTGGATCGCCCCCGGACCCATGCGGTAGCCGAAGCGCGCCTTCTCGAGGTAGTAGGGCGCCTGGCTCATGTTCTCCATGCCGCCCGCGACCACCACGTCCGCGTCGCCGACCTGGATCGCCTGGGCGGCGAGCATGACGGCCTTGAGCCCGGAGCCGCAGACCTTGTTGACCGTGATCGCCTCGACCTCCCAGGGCATCCCGGCACGGATCGCGGCCTGCTTGGCCGGGTTCTGGCCGCTGCCGCAGGGCAGCACCTGGCCCATGATGACCTCGTCGACCGCTTCCTTCGGCACCCCGGCGCGCGCGAGCGCAGCCGTGATGACAATGCTTCCGAGCTGAGTCGCGGCGACGGGTGCGAGCGTCCCGTTGAACCCCCCGAGCGCCGTACGCACGGCGCCGACGATGACCGCCTGTCGCATAGTCTCAATCTCCTATTGATATCTCGTTTGAGTGTTCATCGCGGATTCTACAGGCAGATGCCGGATTCTCGATACTCGATACTCGCTGTCGGTTTTTATCCAGCATCCAGTATCCCGGATCAAGCATCGGCTACATATTCCTCCGATACCGCCCCCCCACCGCGTAGAGCGCCTCGGTGATCTGCCCGAGGCTGCACGAGCGCACGGTAGACATAAGCTCCGCGAAGACGTTGCGGCCGGCGAGTGCTGCGTCCTGCAGCCGGCGCAGCGCACCCGGCGCCTCGGCCGCGTGGCGGCGCTTGAACTCGGCCAGCCGCCGCAGCTGAGACTGCTTTTCCTCCTCGGTGGCGCGCGCGAGCTCGAGGGTGTCGGTCAGTAGGTGCTCGGAGGCGTGCGGGTCGCGGAAGGTGTTGACGCCGATGATCGGCATCCGGCCGCTGTGCTTCAGCGCCTCGTAGTGCAGGGACTCCTCCTGGATCTTGCTGCGCTGGTAGCCGGTCTCCATGGCGCCCAGCACCCCGCCGCGCTCGGTGATGCGGTCGAACTCGGAGAGCACCGCCTCCTCGACCAGCCGGGTCAGCTCCTCGACGAC
>JALOKS010000241.1 GCA_025456385.1 Thermoanaerobaculales bacterium
GCTGCCGGCGCCGGGAGAACCAGGCTGGCGTCAGGATCCGCATCACGCCTGCACCATAGCGCAGCCGGAGGCTCCGCGGCGCGCGGCGGCGGCCCGGCCGCGAGCTCGACCGGCCGCTGCTGATAACCAACGCCCCCGGTCGGACGTTCATCAGTGCAGGGGGCGAGGCCGAGGGGCCCGTCCACGCGACAACCGGAGGAATCATGAGCGCCTCGTGGGGGTGCTTCAAGACCGCAGCGGTCGGTTGCGTGGTGCTGACGGTCCTCGCGATCGCGATCCCGATTGCCGTGGCGCTCCTCATCATGCGCCCCTTCAACCGGGCGATCGACACCCGAGCCGGCCTCGAAGCCAGCTTCGGGGCGCAGGAGGCCTACGTGCCGCCGCCCTCCGGGGCACCGGGCGCGGACCGCATCGAAGTTTTCCTGGAGGTCCGGCAGGCTCTCGCCGCCACCTGTGAGGAGTTCGCCGAGAAGGAACAGCAGGTTGCCCGCCTCGAGGCATTCGACGATCGGCCCGAGGTCTCACGCATCGAGGTCCTCCGGCAGGCCGCGTCGACGACCCGGAGCATGCTGGGCATGGGCCCGCTCATCGGCCGCTTCTTCGAGCTCCGGAATCAGGCCCTGGCAGAGGGGGGCATGGGCCTCGGCGAGTACAGCTACATCTACGTCCTCGCCTACAACGCCGAGATGCTGGACCCTGGCGAGTCGACCCGGCTTCTCGGCGAGCACGCCACCAACTCCCGGGTGCGGCGCGCCCTGCGCGCCATGCTCGCCAACCAGCTCGCCGCGATCGACGATGGAGCCGCGGAGGCGCAGGCCGAGCTCGCCGCCGAGCTCGCGAGGCTCGACGCCGACGCCGAGCGCATCCCCTGGCAGGACGGCCTCCCCGCCGCGCTCGACGAGGCCCTGCTCCCGCACCGCGAGGCGCTCCGGAAGGCCTTCTGCCCGGCCACCGCGCCGCTCGAGCTGATGATCAACGTCAAACGCGGGCCGGCGGTCGAGACGCTCTAGCGCTGCTATGCTCCGCCGCTGGAGTCGCGAGGTGAGCTCGGCCTTTCTGCGTCCGCGTCGTGCCGACCTCGGCGCCATGCTGCGGCTGGCGGCGCCGGTGGTCGTGGTGCAGGTCGGGCTGATGCTGCTCGGCGTCGTCGACACGATGGTCGTCGGCCACCTCTCCTCCGAGGCGCTGGCGGCGGTGGCCCTCGGCCACGTCGCGATCATGGCGGTGTCCTCCTTCGCACTCGGCCTGCTGCTCGCCGTCGACCCCCTCGTGGCGCAGGCGCTCGGTGCGGGGGACCGCGTCGGCGCGCGGCGGGCGGTCCAGCGCGGGCTGGTCGTCGCCGCCATCCTGATCGTGCCGAGCGCCCTGCTGCTGATGCCGGCAGAGCTCTTCCTCGCCGCTCTCCGCCAGCCGCCGGAAACGGTACCGATCGCGGCGCAGTACATCCGCATCTGCATCCCTGGACTTCTGCCGTACTACGGCTTCTTCGTGCTGCGGCAGGCCCTGCAGGCCCTCGGCCGCCTGCGGCCGATCGTCCTCACGATCGTGGTCGTCAACATCTTCAATGCCGTCGCCGACTGGCTCCTGGTCTTCGGGATCGGACCCCTGCCCGAGCTCGGTCCACAGGGCTCGGCGTGGGCCACCACCGTTGCGCGTGCGCTGCTGCTCCTCGGCCTGCTGGTCATCGCGCGCCGCGACCTCATGCCCCTGCTCGCGCCGGTCGACCGCGCCGCCCTGTGGTGGCAGCCGCTCGCGCGCACCATCCGGCTCGGGGTCCCGATCGGCTTCCAGGTCCAGCTCGAGCTGGTGGCCTTCGCCGTCATCGCGCTCGTGATGGGCGGCCTCGGCACCGTGCAGATGGCCGCCCACCAGGTGACCATCAACCTCGCCTCGCTGACCTTCATGGTGCCGCTCGGGGTCGCCCAGGCGACCTCGATCCGGGTCGGTCTCGCGATCGGCGCCGGCGACAGCGACGGCGCGCGCCGCGCCGCCAGCTCCGGGCTCGTGATCGGCGCCGGCTTCATGTCGACGACTGCCGCGGCCTTCATCCTCGCCCCGAGGGTCCTCGCGGCGGCCTACACCTCAGCCGCTGAGGTCGTGGCCCTGGCGGCGGTCCTGATCCCCATCGCCGGCTTCTTCCAGATCTTCGACGGGCTGCAGGTGGTCTCGGCCGGAGCGCTGCGCGGCGCCGGCGACACCCGCGCGCCGCTGGTCGTCAACATCCTGGGATTCTGGGGCCTCGGGCTGCCGGCGAGTCTGCTGCTCGCCTTCCCGCTCGGTCTCGGCCCGCGGGGCCTGTGGTGGGGGCTGGTGGTCGGCCTCGGCGCCGTCGCGGCCTTCCTCCTCGCCCGTCTGAGCTGGCGCTTCCGCGGCGACATCGGCCGCCTGCGGGTGGAGTGATCACTCGCGCATCAGGACCAGAGCTCTCCTGACCAGGTTGACGTGCGCCGTCACCCAGCCCTCGAGCTCGGTGAGGTCCGCCGCCGTCAGGCCCATGTGCCGCGCGACCTCGGTCACGAGCGACTTCTCGTTGACCGAGAAGTCGGTGTCCGAGTAACCGAGGCCGATCAGCTCGAGCAGCGCCGCGACCCTCGAGCGCCGGCTTCGGAACACGCCGGCGAGGCCTGCCACGGATCCGCTCACCGTGCCTGACGCCGGCGCGCCCATCTCCGCCTTGAGCGCGGCGATCGCCGACCGCTCGCGCCCGATCACGAGGCCGTCGGCCGCGATCATCCGCTCCGCGAGCTCCGCGAAAGCCCGCTTCTCGTCCTGGTCGAGGAGGTTCAGGAACATGGCTCACCCCCTTGGGTCGCGGCACCAGGATAGCAGTCGCGTTGGCAGCACCGATTTCGAATTTCGAATTTCGAAATTTGGGAACTCCTCTGCCCCTCCGCCCCTCTGCCCCTTTTCCCTCCGCGTCCTACAGCAGCTCGCGCAGCCGCTGGTAGCCGGCGCGGCTGACCGGAAGCTTGCGGCCGTCCGCGAGGATGGCGATCCGGCTGTCCTTGGCGTAGAGCTCGAGGCTGCGCAGCCGCTCCACGTTGAGCACGTAGGAGCGGTGGACGCGGACGAAGCGCTGCGGGTCGAGCCGCGCCGCGAGCGCCGCGAGGCGCTGCGCCTTGAGGTGAACGGTCGAGCCGACGTGGATCGCGACCGCATCGTCACGCGCCTCGACGAAGTCGACGGCTGCCACCGGAATGACCCGCACCTCGGCGCCGTCGCGGACGAGGATGCGCTCGACCGCGCCGCCGCTCCTCGCCGACTCCGCGAGCTCGGCGAGCTTCGGCGCGGGCTCACCGCGACCGAGGCGCTCGCGGGCTCGTGCCAGGGCGGCGTCCAGGCGCTCGGCGCTGACGGGCTTGAGAAGGTAGTCCACCGCGTGCACCTCGAAGGCGTGCAGCGCGTGCTCGTCGTGGGCGGTGACGAAGATGACCGGGAAGTCACGTTCGAGCAGCTCCACCACTTCGAAGCCGTCGAGCTTCGGCATCTGGATGTCGAGCAGCAGGAGGTCGGGCGCGAGCTCGGCCACCGCCTTGACCGCCTCGAAGCCGTTGCCGCACTCGGCCAGCACCTCGACACCCGGGACCGAGGCCAGGTACTCCCTGAGCAGTGCCCGCGCCGGCTCCTCGTCGTCCACGATGAGCACCCGCAGCGTGGTGTCCGACATGGGTCAGTCCCCCGCCTCATTGTCCCTCAACGGCAGCGAGACCTCCGCGCGGTAGACCTCGCCCGAGCGCCCGTGCCGCAGTCGGGCTTCGTCGCCGAAGACCTTCGCCAGCCGTTCCCGCACGTTGGCGAGACCGATGCCCGCCCCGCCTCGCGGACGTCCATCGGGGTCGACCGGGTTCTCGACCCAGAGCGTCAGCGCATCGCCCCGTCTCGCCGCGCCGATGCGCAGCTCGCCACCCTCGACGAGGCCGGCGATGCCGTGCTTGAGCGCGTTCTCGACCAGCGGCTGCAGGATCAGCGGCGGCACCTCGTCATCGAGGCAGCAGTCCGCAACCTCTTCCACGACCCGCAGGCGAGGCCCGAACCGCACCTTCTCCACGTTGAGGTAACGGCGCACCTGGGTGAGCTCGCGTGCGAGCGGATGCAGCCGCGCCCCGCGCTCCTCGAGGGTGCCCCGCAGGTAGTCGGCGAGCTCGATGCACATGGCGCGCGCCCCCGCCGGGTCGGAGCCGGCCAGCGAGGCGACCGAGTTGAGGCTGTTGAAAAGGAAGTGCGGGTCGAGCTGGGCCTTGAGCGCCGCGAGCTCGGCCTCGCGCGCCGCTACCTCCGCTTCGAGGGCGCGCCGCTCGGCGGCGCGCGAGGCCTCGGCGGCGGCATAGAGGTAGTGCAGCGCCACCGACAGCAGGTAGAGCAGCACTCCCAGAACGAAGACCAGCCCGGCGTGCTCCGAGCTCAGGCGCGCGGCGCCGGACCAGTGCGGCGAGCGCGCGAGCGCTCGCGCCAGGGCCGAGGCCATGCCGACCCAGAGCGCCGCCGAGACCGCGGCGGTCGCGAGGTGGGTCGCGGCGGCCACGGCCGCGCGGCCCGCGGCCAGCGGCAGCGCCCGCACCGGGTACCAGGCCGCCAGGCAGAGGAAGGCGTACACGACGGCC
>JALOKS010000242.1 GCA_025456385.1 Thermoanaerobaculales bacterium
GACCGGCAGAACCTGGCGATGGACGAGCTGTCGGCCAGCTTTTCGAGCGCGCTCGTCACCGCGGTCCTGGAAGGGTTCTGACACCGCGGCTCTCGGCCCACCAACGATGTGCCACCGCCGACCCGAGGCCGGCGGCGATGCGGAGGCGAGGGCTCAGGGCAGAACGAGCATCAGATAACGGATGAAGGCGGGGATGTCGGTGAAGGCGAGCTCCGCCTCCCCGTCGTGGCGACCGGCGCCATCGTGCAGCATGCAGACCGCGGCCAGGCCGGCATCGCGGGCGGCAAGCAGGTCGTAGTGGGAGTCGCCGACGCCCAGGCAGCTCGGAGGGGCGACTCCGAGGCGGCGGGCGGCCTCGACCAGAGGCGCGCCGGAGGGCTTCCAGAGCCCGCTGTCGCGGGTGAGGACGACGTCGAAGCGGAGCCCGAAGCGCGCGAGCAGGGGCTCGGTGTTGGCGGTGGTGTTGTTGGTGACGAGAGCGGTCGCCAGGCCGTGCCTGCGGAGCAGCTCGAGCAGCTCGACGGCGCCGTCGTGGAGCTCGGCGCGCTCGCTCGCCCGGCTCTCGATCGCCTCGAGCTCGGACCAGCGCCGGCCGCGCTCCGGCTCCGGCAGCCCGTTGAGCGCGTCGATGATGGAGGGCCCCTCCACGCCGAGCCCGCGGCGGATCGCCGGCCAGTCGTAGGTCGAGGCGACCAGCGTGCCGTCCATGTCGAAGATCAGGGCCTCGATGCCGGCCATGACGCCGGCCTTCAGCAGCTCGTCGCGCGCGAAGCGCGGCAGCGTGGCCGCCGGAAGGGCGCCGCTGCGGGCGCGGCCGATCCAGCTCAGCGGCACGCCGACGCCGGCGAGGGCGGCCTCGAGCTCGCTCGCGCCCTCGGCGGCGCAGCCGACGAGCAGGGAGCCCGAGCCGAGGAGGCCGAGCGGATCGAGGCCGAGCGCCTTGCAGACCGCGGCCGTCGACGGCAGCACCGGGATCGACTCGCGAGCGACCTCGATCACGAGCCCGGAGGCCGCCGCCATCTCGTGCAGGGCGGCGCCGACGCCTCCCTCGGTCACGTCGTGGAGGGCGCTGACCTGCGGGCAGGCCGCCGCCGCCAGCGCCTCCGGCACCACCGAGAGCTCGCCGCCTTCACCCGGCCCGACCGCGCTCCCGCTCGGGAAACCCGGCAGGGACCGCAGGCGGTCGCCGTGCTCGGCGAGGAGGATGACGGTGCCCTCGAGGCCGGCGCTCCGGGTCATGCCCACGAGGTCGCCCGCGCGCAGGCCGCCGGTGGTGAGCGGCCGGCCCTCGACCCGGCCGAGCATGGTCCCGACGACCACGCTATGGGCGAGCCCGGGCGCCACCTCGGTGTGACCGCCGATCAGGGCGACGCCGAGCTCGGCGCAGCCCCGTCGCACCTGCTCGAGCAGCCCGCGCACCCGGGTCGGTGTCGCCTCCGCGGGGGCGATGAGGCCCACGGCGAGCAGGTAGCGCGGCCGCGCGCCGCGAACCGCGAGGTCGTTGGCGTTGACCACCACCGCCAACCGGCCGGCATCGGCGCTGGTGAAGGTGATGGGGTCGGCGGCGAGCGCCCACAGCTCGCCCCCGATCTCGACCAGCGCCGCGTCCTCGCCGAGCGCCGGGCCGAGCCTGACCGCCTCCGGCAGCGGCCCGCCGAGGAGGTCTGCGATCAGCTCCCAGGGGACCTTGCCGGGCGGCAGGCGGTCGGGCATGGGGGCATCATGGCGGAGAGAGCGTGGGGGTGCAAGCAGAGTTGGGATTTCGGATTTCGGATTTCGAATTTCGAATTTTCCACCCGTCCGCCCATGGTGCGGCTGAGCCTTCAGGGGGTGTTCAGGCGTCAAGGCCGCAGGCTGGAGGTTTCGTATCAGTCGATCTCGATCTGTGGAGAAACGGGTGGTGGGGCGGCAATTCGAAATTCGAAATTCGAAATTCGAAATGAACGGACGGGCGGTCCCGGTCAGCGCGAGATCTTCTTGATCCTCTTCTCGACCTGCTTCGCCGCCTTTTTGTCGCCGACCCGGAGCAGCAGATCCCGGCGCTGCTCGAGCAGCGGCAGCAGGCGCGGGTGGTCGGGCCCGAGCTCGGCCTCGGCGGCGGCGAGCACGGCGGCGTTCTCCGCCAGCGCTTCGCGGTTCTCGCCAGCGGCCGCGAGCAGGGCCGCCAGGTCGCGCCGCGCGGCGAGGGCCGCCGCCGCGGACGGCGCGCGGGCGACCACCAGCCGTTGCCAGCGGGCGGCCTCCGTCGCGCGCCCGCCCAGCGTCTCGACCGCGACCAGGCGGCCGAGGGTCTCGTCGTCCGGCTCGCCGCCGGCTGGCACCAGGGCGGCGAGGCGCTCGCGCGCGAGCAGGAGCTCGGCGTCCGGCGCGGCCGCGGCGAGCAGCTGGGTGATGTCGTCGCTGCCGCGGTTGACCCGCATCCACGAGACCTCGGCGAGCACCTCGCGGGCGCTGCGCTCGGCCTCCGGGTCGGGCGTCGCACCGAGTGCCAGGGTGGCGAGGCGCTCGGCCGCGGCGAGCTCGCCGCCGGCAAAGGCCGCGGCGGCCCCGTCGGCCGCGGTCCGCGCCGACGCGACGCGGTCCCCGGCGGCCTCGTGCAGGGCCGCGACCTGGAAGAAGAGAGCCTCACCGCGTTCGCCGTCGCCGTCGGCGAGCTCCATCCGGGCCAGTGACTCGAGCTGGACGGCGCGCTCGTCGTCGCCCGCGGCGGGGTCCGAATCGAGGACCTCGACCGCGCGCCGCTGCCAGGCGAGCGCCTGCGCCGGGTCGTCGCCGATCACCGCGAGGCGGGCGAGCAGGGCCAGGGCCTGCCACCACTTGCGGGGGTCGGCGGCGCCGCTCGCGGTGGCGATGGCGTCGTAGCGGCGCAGGCTCGACTCGGCGGTCGGCAGGTCGCCCGTGGGCTGGCTGACGCGGGCGATCGCGTAGAGCGTGTCGAGCAGGCCGGGGTCGTCGGCACCGAGACGGTGCTCCTGGGCCGCGAGGAGGAGCTGGTAGAGCGGCTGCGCGCGGTCGACGTCCGAGCGGTGCTCGTACAGGCGGGCGAGGTTCTCGAGGCTGGCCTCGAGGCGGCGGTCGCCCGGCGGGAAGCCCTGGGCGATCTCGAGGGCGGCCTGGAACTCCCGCTCCGCCCGCTCGAGCTGGCCGTACGCGAAGGCGTACTCACCGGCGCGGGTGCGGGCGGCCCAGTCGCCCGCGGCCTGGGAGACGGCGGCGGTCAGCAGGGCGAGAACCAGGGCGGCGAAGCGGGGGCTGGTCATGGGAGGCCTCCGGGGCTCGAACCGATGCTCAGCGCCAGCAGCAGCTGCCCGAGGTAGTACACCGGCAGGCCGAGCGCGCGATTGATGAAGGCGGGCCGGACGAAGCGCTGGCGGGCGACGGCGAGGTCGGAGAGGTAGAAGAGCACGGCGCCGATCGCCGCCCGGATCGGCAGGGCGCCCGCGGCGGCGGTGGCGAGCCCGCCCCAGGCCATCAGCGAGATCGCGACGACGTAGGCGAGGACCGGCACCCGCCGTCGGCCGAGGCGCTTCCACAGCCAGGCCGCGGCCAGGCCGCTCGCGGCGAGCACCGGCGCGAGCGCCGCAATCGGCCAGCTGGAGAGCGGCAACGCCGACCGGAACGCGCCGAGGTAGGCCAGGTGGCCGAGCAGGAAGGCGGTCAGGCCGGCGCTGAAGCCGCGGTCGTCGAGCAGGCAGAGGTCGCCGGCCGCGCACAGCAGCAGGCCGGCGGCCAGCCAGGTGCCGAAGGCGTCGCCTGCCTGCAGGCGCGCGAGGCCGAGGGCGACGAAGCAGCCCGAGGCCGCCGCCTTCGAGACCACCTCCAGCGCACGGTCGCCGACGCGGATTGCCCGCACCAGGCTGACCACGGCCCCTGCCGTTGCAGCGACGAGAAGGGCGCTCCAGGGCACCGGCTCATCGTAGCAGGGGACACGGGGGAGGCGCGGCAGGTGACACAGGCGGCCGGCCGGCGCGTCTATTCTGATGTGGAAGCCGTGAGCGAATCCCCCTGCCAGCCGTCGCCCGCTCCGAGCCCGACGAGGCTCCGGCCGCCCGAGAGCCTGCGGGAGCTCTTCGACCAGCTCGCCGCCGGCCGCGTGGAGGCGCTCGCGACGCTCTTCGACGCGACGGCTGCCGAGCTCTACGGGCTCGCCCTCTGGCGCACCGGCAGCGCGGAGGACGCGGCCGACGTGGTGCAGGACGTCTTCGTGCGGGTGGCGGAGCAGGGGGAGAGGCTCGCCCGCGTGCGGCACCCGAAGGCCTGGCTGCTCACGGTGACCCACCGCGCCGCCCTCGACGTGCACCGCCGGCGGTCGAGGCGGCGGACGGCCCCACTCGACGAGAGCCCTCTGCTGGCGGCGGCGGTGGACGGCGACCGGGCGGCCGACGCGGCCCGCGCGTCGCGATTGCTCGCGGCGCTGCCGGCGGCGCAGCGGGACGTCATCTTCCTGCACCACTTCGCGGACTGCAGCTTCGCCGAGGTCGGCGCCATCCTCGGGGTGCCCAGGTTCACCGCGGCCAGCCGCTACCGCAGCGGCGTCGCGAAGCTCCGCACGATCATGGGGGGCGAGCCATGAAGCCGGATCGACCACAGGCCGAGAGCTC
>JALOKS010000033.1 GCA_025456385.1 Thermoanaerobaculales bacterium
CTCGCGGGCCTGCGGGTCGGCGGTGAGTTCGAGGACACTGCGAGCGGCGCCGCGCAGGCGATGGACGAGAGCCTCACGCTCGGCCTCGTTCTGGGCTTCCCTCTCGACCGCGGTCGCACCCTCGAGATCGTCTGGACCCATCAGCCCCTCGACGTTCCCACGACCGGCATCGGCACCGGCGAGGTCGGGCTCCGGCTGGACACGCTCGGGGTCGGCGGCACCTACGAGTGGGGCGAAGGCAGGCTGCGCCCCTTCGTCTCGGCCACGGTGGGGCTCACCCTGCTCAGCCCGGACGCGGCAGATCTCGACGCCGAGCTGCTCTTCGCCGGCACGCTGGGCGGCGGCGTCAAGGTGCCGATCTCAGGCCGGCTCGGTCTGCGCCTCGAGGGTCGGGGCGTGGCGATGCTGACCACCGGCAGCGCGGCCGGCGTCTGCGGCGGCGGCGGCTGCGTGCTCGGCTTCTCGGGATCCGGGATCGCTCAGCTCGAGCTCCTCGCGGGCCTCTCCTACTCCTTCTGACGACCGTCGGAGACTGCCCCCTGGGAAGCCGGCTCGCTGGACGGAACGCCATACCTGCGCCCCTGCTGCCGAGGACCGGTCGAGGCACCCCTCCAGCCGCGGCCCTCAGCAGAAGCGAGCTGCGCGCGAACCGCGAGTCGGTTCAGTCGGCGCGGCGGCGGGCGGCGGCGATCTTGAGGCCCTCCCAGGCGAGCCAGCCCCGCAGGGCGGCGCCCTTGACCGGGCCGTGCCGGTGGTCGATGCGCTCGAGGCTCCAGTCGATGAGGGTCGCGGGCGGCGTGACCCGCTCCTCCTCGGGCCGCGGCACCAGGCGGATGGCATCGTACGAGCAGGCCACCGCGCACACCCCGCAGCCGATGCAGCGCCCGCCGTCCACCGTGTAGGCCTCGTCGCTGGCGCTGATCGCCCCGGTCGGGCAGCGGCCGTTCGCGCAGTCGCCGCACTCGGAGCAGGTGTCGGCGTCGATCACCGAGACGTAGTTCGCGCGCGCCAGCATGTAGGGCGCGTGGTGCTCGGTGAGGGCCCGCAGGAAACCGCAGCAGCACGAGCAGCAGTTGCAGACGAAGAAGGGCTCGCGCTGGAAGTTGTAGGTGCAGTGGACGAGCCCCTCCTCCTCCACCCGCTCGAGCAGCGCCAGCGCCTCCTCGCGGCTGATCTCCCTCCCCCACTCCGGCATCCCTGCGTAGGCGTCGGTCTCGCGGGAGAAGGACATACAGGTCTCGCTGGTGTGGCTGCAGGGCTTGCCGAGGAGCTCATGCTCTTTGCGGCACAGGCAGTCGGCCACCCGGAACGAGTTGCAGCTCTCCATCATCATCTTCAGATCGTCGTAGGGCAGGATCTCGGCCTTGGCGTCGATTCGCCGGTTCACCGGCACGACCCGTGCAAGCGCCGGCGCCACGCCGCCCAGGCTGCCGAGCAGGGCCGGCGCGTAGGCCTCGAAGAGCTCCGCCATCTCCCGGTCCAGGTGGTTGAGCTGGTACTCCCAGATGCCGACGATGAAGGGTGCGAGGCCGTACCAGTCGCGGCCCCTGCGCTTCATCTTGTAGATCTGCCCCCGCTCCGCCATGCCGTCGAGGACCGCGCGCGTCTCGTCGGTGGGCCGCCGCAGGCGGCGGGCGATCATGGCGGCGGTCTCGGGCAGGGGCTTGAGCTTCAACGCCATCTCTGCGTCCGCGGGCGCGAAGATCCGGCGCAGGATCGCGAGCTCGACCCCGCTCTCGGTCGCCGGGTAGCCGTGCGGCAGCCGGTCGAGAGCGCGCGCCAGACGCTGGTAAACGTCGGCCATCTGTCTGACCTCCGAAGCACCTCCCCGACGGTAGCGTGCGCGGCTGCCTGGCGCAAGGGCTCCCGTCCCTCCTCGTCGGGCAGGCCCGAACTCCCGGACCTGCCGGCGGCTAGGGGCCGCGGAACACGTCACCAGCCATGAACCACGCGCCGCGAACGAAGCCTGGCAGTGCTCCTCGAGGAGGCCGCCGGAGACCCGGTGTAGACTGCTGGCCGCTGGAGCAGTACAGGCAGTGCCAGGTGGGCTTCGGGTCTGCCGACGGGCGATCTGGCTCGTCACGCTGATCGTCGCCGTTCCGTCCACCCTGCCCATGGCCGGAGTGAGCTGGCTGCTCGGTCTGCGGGCCGTCACTCTTGTTCTGCTCGCCGCCGCGCTGTTCTTCCTCGCCCAGATCGTGCTGTTCGCGATCGTCCGTCGGGGACTCGACCACTTCGCCTTCGTCTCGCAGCTCGCGTGTGTCGCGTTCTCCCTCGCCGGAGTGCTCGTCCTCGGCGGCCCCGCCGGGTCGGGAGGCCTCCTGTTCTTCGGGCTTGTCGGCCCGCTCTACGCCCTGGCCTTTCCGAGCCGCAGGCGCGCCGCCATCGTGTTCGGCCTGTATGTGGCTTCGCTGGCCGCAGGGGTGCTCCTCGACGGACAGATCCCGTGGGCCAGTCCGCTGCCACCGGCTGCCAACGCCATCTCGTTCGCGGTGTTCAGCGCCTACGTGTCGGGCTTCGTGTTCGCGGCCCTCTTCTACTTCGTCCGCGAGCGCGACATCGCGGTCGCGAAGCTGCGCGAGGCCGACGAGAAGATCTCGCGCCTCCTCGCCGCCCCCGCCGAGTCGTCGGAGAACCTGGCGGGTTGGGCGAAGGCGATCGCCCGGGACATCGCCGGTTCGTTCGGGACGAGGAGGATCGGCATCTGGGAGATCAGGGACCGCGAGCTGGTCGAGCTGGTCGATGCGGGCCTTCCAGCGCCTTCCCTGGATGAGATCCACAAGGCCCTGGTGACCGACGGGCGCTGCCTGGAAGGGCCACCCGGCAGCACGATCTTCCCGGTCACGGGAAGCAGTGGCGAGCTGCACGGCGCCCTCGTGGTCGAGCGGGACGGCGGCTCCTGGACACAGAGTGGGCGCAACCTGGTGAGCGGCTTCGCGCACCAGCTCGGGTCGGCCCTCGACATGAAGCACCTGCACGCCCGCCTCGCGGCGACCGACAGCCGGCGGGCGCTGAGCCGCCAGGAGATGCACGAGCAGGGCGTCGCGACCCTGCAGATCTGCCCCCGGTGCGGGCGCTGCTTCGACCACCGCAGCGAGGTGTGCGCGGTCGACGGAGTCCGGCTCGACGCGCCGTACCTCCTGCCCTTCCGCCTCCTCAACCGGTACCGGCTGTCGCGTTCGCTGGGTTTCGGCGGCATGGGAATGGTCCTGGCCGCCTGGGACGAGAAGCTGGACCGCGAGATCGCGGTCAAGCTCATCCGCCCCGAGCATTTCAACAACACCGATCTGAGGCTCCGCTTCGAGCGCGAAGCGAGGACGGTCGCCCAGATCCAGCACCCCGGCGTGATTTCGCTCTACGACTCCGGAGAGCTCGACGACGGCACCGCCTTCCTGGTCATGGAGAGGCTCGTGGGCGCTGACCTCGCCCATCAGCTCCGGTTGTACGGGCGCGGCACACCTTCCCAGGTCGCGGCGCTGGTCCGCCAGGGCGCCGCCGCCCTCGGCGCCGCTCACCGCGCAGGCGTCATCCACCGCGACGTCAAACCCCAGAACGTGTTCCTGGTCAGCGATCCGCAGGCCTTCAGGGTCAAGCTGCTGGACTTCGGGCTCGCACGGTCGTTGGCCGTCGAGCATGGCCTCACTCAGACCGGAGTGATGGTGGGCACGCCGGCCTACATGTCGCCCGAGCAGGTCAACGGCGAGATGCTGGACGCCCGCACCGACGTCTACTCCTTTGCGGTGGTCTGCTACGAGGCCCTCACCGGTGTCAGTGTGGCCGCCAGAGGCGACCTCGGGAAGGTCATGATCAGCGTGCTCAATGACGAGCCGCCGCCGCCGTCGTCGATCGTTTCCGGGCTGCCGACCGAGGTGGACCAGGCCTTCGCGTCGGCGCTGGCGAAGGACAGGGCGCGCAGGCTCAAGAGCATCGAGCTGTGGAGCTCGTCCTTCGTCGACAGCTTGGAGCGGGTCGAGCCCGGTCCGGGGATCCGCGGGTGGTCGCCGGTGACGGCGGCAGCCGGCTCCGAGGTCGATTCTGAGGAGACGCTGTCCCAGCCCATGGGGTCTGGGTTTCCGGACTCGTGACCTCGGGGCGCGAGCCGCGCCCCGACGTCCGCAGATGCTGCCTCCGCGCCGCCTCGGCGGAGGATGTCGGAGCGGAGGTCGTGAATCCGGAGAGCGATCCGTGCAACCGGAGCTGCGGCCACCCGTAACTCTGGCCTGCGACCATGAAACCGGCGACCGCTTCCGAGCTCGAGTCCGCTGTCGATTCGCACCTGAGTCAGTGCGACAACGCTCGCCGGAGGCAGGCGCACCGAAACCGGCTGCCGTGTGACATCGGAGGTCCCATGCAACGATCCGCGTCTGTTCTCGCGCTCGCTCTCGTCGTCCTCGCGCCCACAGCCGTCGCCGCCGACGATCCGCCGGCAGCGGCGGCCAAGGGCAGGCCTGCCCTGGTGGTGATGGACGTCCAGAACGCCTTCATGCCGCTCATGGACGCCGCCGACACCGGGATGGGGCTGGTGATGATCAACGCCACCATCGAGCTCTTCCGCGCGCACGGTCTGCCGGTGATCCGGGTCTACCACAGCGACCCGGCGCGCGGCCCGCTGCCGGGCACCGAGGCCTTCGAGTTCCCAGGCACGGTCGGCATCCGCGACGGCGACCCGATGGTCGTCAAGGCGCACGCCAGCGCCTTCAACCAGACCGAGCTCGACCGCATCCTGCGCGAGCAGGGAGTCGACACGGTCTTCCTCAGCGGCCTGAGCGCCGTCGGCTGCGTGCTGGCGACCTACTGGGATGCGGACCGCCTCGACTACCGGGTGTTCATGGTCCGCAACGGGCTGATCAGCCACAAGGCGGCCCTCACCGAGAGCGTCGAGGAGATGACCGGCGCGGTCGGCTACGAGGCGATCGCGTACATGCTCGACGCCGCCACCGACTGAGCGCCGCGCCCGACTGGCCGGCCTGCATGTCGGAGGGGCCGAGCGGTGTGCGCGGCCGCCCGGCTCTCACTTGATGTTGCTGCGCGATGTGCTGATCGGCGCACCGCGCACGAGAGTCACCTTCAGCCAGTTGTCGCCGATCTCCAGCTTGGCGGTGTTGCCGCCGACCGCTTTCGCGAACTTCCTCGGTTCCTGGGGCTTCGGCTTGGCGGCGCGGGTGTCCATCGCCGTCGCGGCGCCGGCGAGCTCGATCGGCTGGCCGGCATCGTCAGCCTCGACATCGACGGTCGCCCCATCGACCGCGATCCTCACTAAGTACTGACCCTTCGGCAGGTCGGCGAAGCGGACGACACCTTGCGCGTCGGTTGTCCCCTCGGCGACGATCGCCCCGTTATTGGGCGGAATCCGGCCCACCTTGACGTCCCTGCCCGCAATCGGCTCGCCGGGCGCGCGGTCCGCGGCCCCGGACACCGTCACCGCCGCAACCGTGCCGAGCGCCAGAAGTGCCAGAGTCCTCGCCAGCTTCTTCATCGATTCACTCCAGTTCTCCGCGAACCGGACGAGCAGCGCCCGATCGCAGTGTTCGAGCCCCGAGATCACGCTGCCGCGGTCATCGATTCCACTTCGTCTGGAACACTGACAGAGAGAAGGCCCCCGACCCGACCCGCATTCCCGCGCCGGGGCGAAGCCAGGCGGCCACCCCGTCCGGCCCAGACACGGCGCGGGGCAGCAGCCTGCGCACTCGCCCTCCGGCCCTGCGTGGACGCCGATGCTGAAGCTTCGGACGCGACTGGATCAGGCGCCGCGTGGCAACCGGGTACGCGCGACGGGCGGCTCCGCGCACCCAGGGGCACTGGCAATGAAGTGGCTGACGCGTCGCCGCACGATGCGGCACCCCACCACGCGGCCCGTGCAAGGCGCCGGAGGTCGGCTAGCCGCCAACGCCCACCTGCCACGCCCGGACGCGCCAGCTCGTGACGAGGCCGTTGGCCACGTAGGGATCAGCGGCGAGGAACGACTCGACGACGGCGCGCTCGCCGGAGAAGACGAGCACGGCTCCGTCCAGCGGATCGTCGAAGGCCCCCGCCATGAGCAACTCGCCGCGTCCGTGCGCGGCCCGAGCGAGCGTCAGGTGCGCCTCCCGGAACGGGATCCTGCGTGCGGCCATGTCCTCGACGAAATCGTAGAGAAGCAGGAAGTGCATCCTCGGCCTCCGATGACGGTACGAGGGATGCCGTCCGCCGGTTTCGCTCCGGTGCCCGGAGTTTTCTGGACCGTCCGGACGTTGTCGCGACAGGGACGGCGCCCGGAACGGCGGCAGAAACTGCAGGACCGGCGGCGCCGGGGAGGCAGGCCATGAAGATCGCGATCATCGGCGCCGGCAGCGTCGGGCGGGCCCTCGGAAGGGCGTGGCTCGGCGCCGGGCACGAGCTCAGCTTCGGGGTCCGCGACCCTGCGGACCCGAAGCACCGCGAGCTCCGCGAGTCTGTCGGGAAGGCCGCCGGCGTCACCGCCGTGCCCGCCGCCGCAGCCGCGGCCGAGGCGGTCGTGCTGGCCACCCCCTGGCCCGCGACCCGCGCCGCCATCGAGGCCGCCGGCGATCTCTCCGGCAAGCTGGTCCTCGACTGCACCAACCCGCTCGCGCCGGACCTCTCCGGCCTGACCCTGGGCCACGAGACCTCCGGCGGCGAGCAGGTGGCGGCGTGGGCGCCCGGGGCCTCGGTGTTCAAGGCCTTCAACAGCACCGGCTTCAACATCATGGCCGCTCCCGTCGTGGATGGCCGCCGCGCCGTGATGCTCTACTGCGGCGATGACGACTCGCGCCGGGAGGTGGTCGCGCAGCTCGTCAGCGACGTCGGCTTCGAGGCGGTCGACGCCGGCCGGCTCGCGGCGGCGCGCCTCCTCGAGCCCTTCGCCCTGCTGTGGATCTCGCTCGCCCACCGGCAGGGGCTCGGCCGCGACGTCGCGTTCGCGCTCCTGCGCCGCTGACCGCGGCAGTCTGCTGGAAGGCGGGCATGGGTCGGACACCACCGCGAGCGGATCACGAATAGACGCATGGCCGCGGCGTAGAGTCCGGGTGACGAGCAGCAGAGCCGACGTAGCGAAACGAACGACTGGAAGGAGACGACGATGACGGAGCAGGAAACCCGGGCGATCCTCAGCATCTGCCTGATGGCGGCCTACGCCGACGACGCCAAGGACGAGCGCGAGCGGGAGCAGATCCGACGGGTCGCCGCGGCGCTCGACGGCGAGGGCGCGGCCGATCTGACGGCGGCCACCCGCGACACCTTGCTGCAGCGGACCACGCTCGAGCAGTCGGCGGCGGCGCTCGGCTCGCCCGAGCTGCGGCAGCTCGCCTACGAGACGGCGGTCGGGGTCTGCGATGCCGATGAAGCCCGCAGCGCGGCCGAGAACGACTTCCTCGATCGCTTGCGGCAGGCGCTCGGCCTCTCGCAGGCCGCGATCGCGCCCTTCCGGGCGCAGGCCGACGCGCTCGCGGCCGAGCCACTCGCCGTGCCGGACGCGGCACCGGCCGCGCAGAGCACCGAGATCGACCGCATGATCCTCAGGTACTCGATCCTCAACGGCGCGCTCGAGCTGCTGCCGCAGACCCTGGCCACGATGGCGATCATCCCGCTGCAGATGAAGATGGTCTACCGCATCGGCAAAACGCACGGCTTCGATCTCGACCGGCGGCACATCGCGGAGCTCCTGGCCACGGTCGGCCTCGGCCTCGGCTCGCAGGCCCTCGAGCAGGTCGGGCGACGGCTGGTCGGCGGCCTGCTGGGCAGGGTCGGCGGCTCCCTGGTCGGCCGGCTCGGCTCCACCGCGACCGGCTCGGCCTTCTCCTTCGCCACCACCTGGGCGCTGGGCCAGGTCGCCGAACGCTACTACGCCGGCGGCCGCACCCTCGACGCGCAGCGCCTCAAAGAGTCCTTCGCCTCGCTGCTCGGCGAGGCGAAGGTGCTCGAGGCGCGCTACCTGCCCGAGATCAGGGAGCGCGCCCGCACCATCGACCCGGCCACCGTGCTCGACCTGGTCCGCCGACCGGTGTGAGGGCGGTGCGTCCCCCGCGGCGCCGCCTCCCGGGTCAGCCGACCTTGAGCAGCTGCTTACCCAGGTTGGCGCCGGTGAACAGCCGGCGCAGGGTGCGGGGGGCGTTCTCGAGGCCCTCCTGGATGTCGACTCTCACCTTGATCTCGCCGCCCTCGAGCCACCACCGCAGCTCGGCGACGGCCGCGCCGGCACGGTCGAGGTAGTCGAGCACCAGGAAGCCCTCCATGCGGCCGCGTTGGAGCAGCAGGTTGAGGTAGTGGCGCGGACCCGGAGCGAGCTCGCTGCGGTTGTAGTCCGCGATTGCGCCGCAGACCACGACGCGCCCACCGAAGGCGAGCCGCGCCAGCGCTGCGTCGAGGATCTCGCCGCCGACGTTGTCGAAGTAGACGTCGATGCCGCGTGGGCAGAGCTCGGCGAGGCGCGCCGCCACGTCCTCGTGGCGGTAGTCGATGGCAGCGTCGAAGCGGGCCTCGTCCAGCAGCCAACGGCACTTCTCCGGCCCGCCGGCGATCCCGACCGTGCGGCAACCCTGGAGGCGGGCGATCTGGCCGGCCACCGAGCCGGTGGCACCGGCGGCGGCCGACACGACCACGGTCTCCCCTGCCCGCGGTCGGCCGATCTCGAGCAGGCCGAAGTAGGCGGTCAGCCCGGTGATGCCGAGAACGCTCATCGCGATCGGGATCTCGATCCCTTCAGGCACCGCGCTGAGCCCGGGCGAGTCGCCGTCCAGCAGCGCGTAGTCCTGCCAGCCGAGCTGGGCCTGCACGAGCTGGCCCGCGGCGTAGCGCGGGTGACGCGACTCGACGACCCTGCCGACCCCGAACGAGCGCATCACTTCCCCGATCGCGACCGCGGGCAGGTAGGTGTCGCGCGCCATCCAGCCGCGCTGGGTCGGATCGCACGAGAGGTAGAGGGTGCGGACCAGGAGCTGCCCGTCCGCGGTGAGCTCGGGCGCGGGCTCCTCGACCCAGCGGAAGTGCTCCTCGCCCACCATGCCCTCGGGCCGCGCCGCCAGTCGCCACTGCCGGTTGATCCTGGTCTCCACGTCTGCCTCCCCCGAATCGCGTCGGTCCATCCCGGATAGCGGGATCGGTTTGACGGGCATTCCGCAAATCGGAGATGCGTCACGCCGTCCGCGCGGGCCGCTGCCGATGGACGGGTGCTGAGTGATCGATTGCTGATCGGCAGGAGGTCGGCCACGGTCGGCGGCTTCGTCGTCGGCATCGTGGACGCGCCGCCCATCACGTTGTGACGTAGCGCCCGGGATGAGACAATTGCCGCGTCGACACGCTGGGGCACCACAGGAGAACGCATGAATCGAGCTCGCCCGCTGCTCGTCCGCGAGATCCTCGAGATGCGACCGGCGGCGGCAGGATATTGCCCCTAAGTGCGAGCGCCGGCATGGTGTGGCTCTGCGAAGGCTAAGGTGGTGCGATCGTGCACCTGTCACGAGGTCGTTGTGGGCGATGAGGCAACCTGATGGGGAGCGCCTCGGGAAGCAGGGAGGTCGCGATGCTCAAGAAAGCCGTCTTCCCCGGTACGTACATCCAGGGCGTCGGCGCCATGCGCGAGCTGGCCGCACTGATCGCTTCGTTGGGCGCGCAGGGACTGATCCTTGCCTCGCCGTCCGTGCAGAACAAGGTGCTCCCGCGGTGCGGTGTCGACTGGGGAGCACTGGCGATCCCCATCGAGGTGTTCCGCGGCGAGTGCAGTGAGCGCGAGCTCGGCCGGCTGTCCGCGATCGTTGCGGAAAAACGTGTGGATGTCCTGGTCGGCATGGGCGGCGGCAAGACCATCGACACGGCCAAGATCGCCGCCGACCGGGCGGGCATCCCGATCATCGTGGTCCCCACGATCGCATCGTCCGACGCACCGTGCAGCGGGTGCGCGGTCGTGTACTCGGAGGACGGGGTCTTCGAGTCGGTGTGCTACCAGAAAATGAACCCGGCGGTCGTGCTGGTTGACGTCGAGGTCATCGCCGCGGCGCCGACGAGGTTCCTCGTCGCCGGCATGGGAGACGCGCTTTCGACCTGGTTCGAGGCCCGCTCCTGCGAGCGCAGCCATTCGGTCAACGAGTGTGGCGGCCACGCCACGGCGGCCGGGCTCGGCATCGCCCGGCTCTGCTACGAAACCTTGTTGAGCCACGGCTTCGCCGCCAAGCTCGCCAGCGAGGAGCGGCTCGTCACGCCGGCCCTTGAGCGCATCATCGAGGCGAACATCCTGCTGAGCGGGATCGGGTTCGAGAGCGCCGGGCTGGCGGCGGCCCACGCCATTCACAACGGGCTGACGGTGCTGGCCGAAACCCACTCGTTCTTCCACGGCGAGAAGGTCGCGTTCGGCGCTCTGACCGGCCTCCAGCTCACCGACGCGCCGTCCGATGAGGTGTCGACCGTCTATGCATTTTGCGAGGACGTCGGCCTGCCGACCACGCTCGCGGGTGTCGGCCTTGCGAACGTGGATCGGGACAAGCTGATGGCGGCGGCGGAAGGCGCCTGCGCCCCCGGCTCATCCATCCATCACGAGGCGGGCGAGATCACCCCCAGGAGAGTTCTCGATGCCATGCTCGCTGCGGACGCCCTCGGCCGGCAGCGCAGCGCCCGGAGGCGCGACAGGTCCCGCAACGTCTCGTGAGCCATGGGTGCCGCCCATGACGTAGTCACGACATCGGTTCTGAGGCGATCGAGGACGAACACGACGACCGGACCTTCACGGTCAAAGTGACACCGTGATGGGTGGCACCCAGGCGGGAGACGCCGGCGGCTCCGGAATGGAACCGCCGGCTCAACCGTCTCGAGGTTCTAGAACATGAAGGCCGGAACCACGGGAGTGATGTAGAGCCTGATCCCCCAGCGGCTGCCGGGCCCGTCATCAGGGCGGATGACCGAGTAGTCGACCTCGAGGAACACCTCCACGGGCAGCTCGCCGACCTTCGTCATCCGGCCGATGCCCAGCCCCACCGGCACGGTCGCCTTGTCGCCCGGCGCGCGCCAGTTGTAAGTGATGTTCGGGGTCATGCCGATGCGCCACTGCGCAGTCTCGTTCCAGGGCGGAACGTAGAAGAGAAAGTACTGCAGGTTCGTGAGGCTGAGATCTTCCCGCTCGCTCGATCCGGCCACCGACCACCAGTGCTGGGCGAGAAAGCCGCCCAACCACTTTGTCCCGAGGTAACCGGCCGCTACGGCCGGGCCGACCGCGTACTTGCCGCTCCCCAGGACCTCCTCCGATGCGGTCGGGAACAGCATCGTGCCGCCCGCGCCCCAGATCACCGCCGCCCCGGTCGAGGGGACCTTGTAGAGCTCCTTGGGCGAGGCCAGCCCCATGTACACCACGTCGCCGAAGCCGCGGGTGGGCTTGAAGGGGTCGGCCAACGCATCGGGGAAGCTCGGGCAGGTGTTGATCGAGTCCGGAGCGAAACCGATACAGTCGCCGAAGGCTTCGTTGATCGGCACGCTCAACGCCGGCAGCACGATGCGGTTGATCAGGTTCCAGTCGCTACCCAGTTTCAGGGGGAACGTGGGGATGAGCTGGAGCCGGTACAGCGTCTCGGTGCGGTCGGTCCGCGGCCCCTCGACCTGGATGGCGTCCAACTGGAGAGGGAACGCGACGAAGTTGCCGACCGGGTTGTCGAGCAGCCGCGCGATCTGGGCCTCGGACGGCGTGCACCCGGCCCTGACCACCTCTTTGAGGTCGGCAAAGAGATCCTGCTCCAGCACGGCGCAGTCGACCGGCGAGGCGGGTGGGCTCTCCTGCCCGTGCACCCACGTCCCGCCCCAGCTCGCAACGGTCACCGCCACGGCCACCACCAGCTGTCGCCTCATGGTTCTCCTCCTTGAACCTGGTCGCGCACCCGCGGCCGCCAGAGCTCAGCGGCGGCATCACGGGATCTCCGACCGACATTCTCCAGATATTGCGGTATTTGAGAACACCTAAGCTCGGCCAACTCTCGAAGCTGAGTCTATCACCAGTCGCCAGGCTCGATTTCGACTCCCGCCCGGCGCGTCAAAACCGGTAGAGGAGCCGCGCGATGCCCTCGTCGACCTGCCCGCCCCCGACCTTCCTGCCCAGGCTCACAGCCAGCTGCCGCATGACCGAGTAGCCGAGGCGGGGGCGGCTGGCCATGAGCCGGTCGAGGTCGTCGATGGCGATGGCGATGATCCGGGAGTCCTCGGTGAGGACCACGTCGACCAGCCGCTGCGCCCTCTCGGCAAGGGCCATCCCGCCGAAGGTGTCGCCGGGCACGAGGGTGGCGAATGCGACCCCGTTGCGGGACACCGCCGCCGCCCCCGAGACGAGTATGAACAGGTCGTCGGCCGGCTCACCCTGCGCCACGAGCCGGGTTCCGGCCGGGTGATCCGCGGTCCGGCACAGCCGCGCCAGGTGGTGGCGGTCCCCTTCCGGCAGCGCCCGGAAGAGCGCCGCCTGGCGCGTCGCCTGCTCGATCTCGGCGCCCAGGATCCGGTCCTCCATCGCCCCCTCCACCACCTCCTTGACGGCGCGGCAGGGGTCGAGCAGACGCATGTCGGTCGAATCGTAGGGACAGGCGAGCTTTGCCATCCGCACCAGATCGATCCGCTCGACGGCGTCGAAGGCCATCGACGGGCAGTAGGCGATCGGCACGAAGCCCAACCGCTGCAGGGTCCGCTGGATCCGGGGCGAGAAGGCCGAGACGTCGATCTCGACGTAGGCGGCGCCGAGCTCCTCCCGCGCCACCCGGTCGACCTCCGCAAGAAGAAATCCCTTGACCGCGTCGTCGAACTCCACCAGCTCGAAGACTCTGACCTTCCGGTCGATCGGGTCGTTCACGAACCCTACGGCCCCCACGACCACGCCCCGCTGGCGCGCCACCAGGTAGTCGGTGCGGGAGTTCGTGATCTGGAAGAATCCGTGCGAGAGGGAGATCCTGCCGCCGAAGACCTCGCGGTTCCTGAGCCGCCCCCGCTCGATCCGTAGCAGCGGTGCGAAGCCTCGAGTCGTCAGCCTCTCGAGCTCGAAGGTGGCGTCCGTCGGGTAGCCCGACTCCTCGTCGGTCACCACCACGTCCTCCGGCAGCCCGGCCCCGGCGAGAACCGTCTTGGCCAGCAAGCCCACCTCGGGGATCACCCGCGGGTGGTTGCGCCGGAGCTCGACCGCCATGCCCTGGAGCCGGACCGAGAGCATCGTGCTTTCCCGTCGCGTGCCGTCGAAGTACTTCATCGGCTCGAAGCCGGCCACGGTCCACCCCAGCTCCTGCAGGATCCTCTGACTGGCGCGGTGCCGCGTCCGCGCCTCGGCGAACAGGAACTGCACCCGGTCGGTGGTCCCCGCGAAGAGCTGGCGGGACAGCTCGAGGGCGTAATCGCGGCCGCGGACCCGCTCGTCCGGCGCCGCCACCAGCCTCCCCCCTTCGCCGATCATGTCCTCCATCGCCCCCACCGACAGGTTCACGGTGGCGGTGATGGCGACCTCGCCGTCCACCTCGCCGACCATGACGATCGTGCCTTCGTCGAGGACGAGCCTGGTGATCCAGTCGGTGTCGTAGAAGTCCTTGAACGGGTAACCCTCGCCGTACGACGCGACGAAGAGATCGCGGATCCGCTCGGCGTCGCCGACCCGGGCCCGCCGTACCGTGAACATCACCCGACTCCTTTCCGGGCGGCCGCCTGCCCCCGAGCGCACGGGCCAGCCCCGAACACAACACGGCGCCGCAGGACAGTGCTGGTACGCCGTGTACCAGAGCCGGCAGGTTCAGGAGGACGTTTCGTTGGACAGGTGCCGGGCTTTAGAAAAATCCTCCAGCCCGGCCCCGACTTCGCAGTACTCCATCATTCCTGCCCAGGCCCTCCAGGCACTCAGCCGTCCGGACTCTCGCCATTCCCATCCTCGACCCAGATCGCTCGATCCCAGATCATGTCGTCGTAGGCAGGCCCGGCTCCGGTCGCCGGGTTGAGGTAGGCCCGGTAGCCGATGGTGATGGGCTTGTCCAGGGCGATGCCGTGGTTGTAGCTCGGCAACGGGGCCTCGCAGGGCGGGACTGCGCAGGGGGGCTCCGGCACGACGACCCAGAACTTCTCGTGCGTGTCGGACGGCGGCCTGCGAACCACTTTCACCGCGTACAGGTACGGCGCCATGGGGTCGCCCGGGATGTACTCCTCGGCACTGCCGCTGAAGTCATGGCTGTTCATCCCCGCCACGCCGTTCCAGATGTGGTCGCCGCAGCCGAACACGTACTCCCTCTGGTCTTCCAGGGTTTCGCACGAGCTGGTGATCCAGTCGCCGTAGAGGCTCAGGCTGGAGTAGGTCGCGAGCCCGGTTGCCTCATGGTTGACCCCGTAGACCACCACCAGATCGTCATCGTCCAGGATGAAGTTGGCCGGCTCCTCGTCGATCGCGCTCCTCAGGTACGGCGTGTCCGAGGCCTCGCCGGCGATGAACTGATGGTAGATGTCCGAGCGAGGATCATCATCCTCCGCCTCCAGCACCTGACGTGAGGTCGGCCACCACTGCATCGATTCGAAGTGCTGGGTCGCCCGATCCGCGAACCGCTCGCGGATGGCCTCCTCCAGGCGTTGCAGCCCTTCCTCCAGCCCGGGGAACAGGGTGCGCTCGCTGATCCACTCGTGCTCCCGCTCCGGCGGCGTGGGGTACGGGTCGAGAGCGGGTTCCGACTCGGGAGTGACCCGCCAGATGGTGGCATAGGACCCGTCGGCGAGGTACTTGTCGCCGGCGGCCCGGCTGACGAAGTTGGCGGAGCGGACGACGAGCACGAAGGTGTCGGCTTCCAGATCCTCGGTCAGCACACCGAGGTGCAGCAGCTCGGACGGCAGAATGTAGGCATTGACCATGGACCTGGGGTAACCGGCCGCCCGGGCCTGATCCGCCACCCGCGCGAAGATCCCCTGGTCGGCCGTGAAGACGATCACGGTCTGCTTGTGGAAGGGGTTGCCTCGCCCCTCGGTCTTGATGAGGGCGTTGTTCAAGGGGTCGTTCACGGCGGCGAAGATGAAGTCGCCCTTCGGCACGATCCTCCCCTGCCGGCGGACCCACAGGTAGGGGGTGAAGCTGAAGTAGTCGGCGAGTGGTGGGGTCGGGCCGACGTAGACGATCGCCTCGTCGGGACGGATCCTGAAGATGCTGAAAGCCAGCTCCCCGGGATGGATCGGCAGGTCCCTGTCGATCGGGTGCGGCGGGATCATGAGCACCTTGTAGGGCTGGCCGGCGTTGTTGGCGTTCGCCGTGTCGCCCAGTCCGGCGTCCAGCAGATCGGCAATCGGGTCGACCGGGTACGCATACCCCTCCTGCACCACGAAACCGTCAGCTTCCAGCCCCGAGCGGAACGCCGCCTCCCGGCCGCGCCACCGTGCTCGTTCGTTGTGAGCCTTATCGGCGGCTTCCAGGGGGAGGACCATGCCGAGGAGCACGGCTCCGGTTGCGATCGTGCACAGGATGTGCGCTTTGATCCGCCGGTCATGCCGCAAAAGCAGAAACTGCTGGCCTACAAGGCGCGGCTCCGCCCCGGGGTGGCCATCACGGGCCCGGTCGTGACCACGGCCAATGACGAGGGCGTGTGGGGCACGGGGCCGGAGTTTTCGTCGTCGGGAACGATTTCCTTCCGGCCCACGTTGATCCTGCGCGAAGGGGATGCCACCAGCACGGCCATCGGGGCGCCGACCTATGGCAATGGCGGAACGCTGACGATCAAC
>JALOKS010000243.1 GCA_025456385.1 Thermoanaerobaculales bacterium
CGCGCGGGTCGCGCGGACGGTCGCGGCGATGCCGCCGCCGGAGCGCGCGATCTCCATGTAGGACTCGCCGCGCAGGCGGCGGTCGAGCTCGTCCTCCCGTGCTCCCGCCCACACCGGGTGGGTGTGGGGGTCGACGAAGCCGGGCAGGACGCAGCCCCCGTCCGCCTCGAGGGTCGCGTCCGCGGGCCCGAAGCGGCGCGCGTGCTCTGCCTCGTCGCCGACGAAGCCGATGCGGGGGCCGTCGCAGCGAACCACGGCCCCGGGCAGGACGCGGAGGGCCGCCAGCTCGGAGCCGCGGCGGGCCGCGTTGCCGGTCGGCGTCACGACCTGGTGCGCGCCGCGGACGAGCAGGCTCATCCCTGGCGCTCGCCGCCGTCCTGGGCGCGCCGCTGGAAGGGCGCGAGCTGGGGTGTCGACCGCTCCTCGCGCTCGCGCTGGCGGTCATCGAGCACCAGGCCCTGGATGATCTCGACCAGACGGCCGAGCTCGGCGCGGACGTCGCGCCGCCTCAGGCGCAGGTCGACGAGGACCCGCTCCATGTTCTGGACCCGCTCATTGGCCTCCGCGACCAGGCGTTCGGCGAGGCCGTGGCCCTCGGCGACGATGCGCTGACCCTCCGCCCGCGCGACCTCGATCGTGGTCTCGGCCGAGCGCTGCGCGGCCACCAGCGCCTCCTTGAGGGCGCTCTCCCGCTCGCGGAAGGCCCGCAGCTCCTGCTCGAGGTTGTGCAGGCGCTGCCGCAGCTCGCCGCGCTCGCGGAGCAGCTCCTCGACCGCGCGGGCGACGTCGCTCAGGTACTCGTGGACCTCGATCGGGGCGTAGCCGGTGAGCCGCTTGGCGAACTTCTTGCCGAGAATGTCCATCGGGGCGAACTCGGACATGGGATGGTTCCCTCCGACCTTTCATTATGCCACGCGGGGCCGTCACGAGTCCGCTGCCGCCGACCCCGGCGACCGCCGTCGCCCCGGCTATACTGGGACGGCCAGCGACCGGGAGGGGCGCGTGTCGGACATCCAGCTCAGCGTGCAGGGGCTCTGGAAGACCTTCCACCCCGGGCTCTTCGAGGCCGACGTCGAGGCCCTCAAGGGCTTGAGCTTCGAGGTCGGGCGGGGCGAGATCTTCGGCTTCCTCGGGCCCAACGGCGCCGGCAAGACGACCACCATCAAGGCGATCTGCGAGATCATCCGGCCGGACGCGGGCACGATCAATGTCTGCGGCCACCCGCACACCGCGCCCGCAGCCAAGCGGAAGCTCGGCTTCATGTCCGAGAGCCCCTACGTCTACCGCCACCTCTCGGGCCGCGAGTACCTCCGCTTCTGCGGCGAGCTCCTCGGTCTGCCCCCCGCGGGCATGGAGGCGCGCATCGCGGGCGTGCTCGACGAGGTCGGGATGGCCTCCCGCGCCGATCGCGGTCTGGGAACCTACTCCAAAGGCATGCAGCAGCGGATCGGCCTCGCGCAGGCGCTGCTCGGCGACCCCGAGCTGCTGATTCTCGACGAGCCGATGAGCGGCCTCGACCCGCTCGGCCGCCGCGACGTCCGCGACATCATCCTCGCGCGCGCCGCGGCGGGCGCCACGGTCTTCTTCTCCTCCCACATCATTCCGGACGTCGAGGCGCTCTGCGACCGGGTGGCGATCGTGGTCGACGGCAGGCTGCGGGCGATCGGCACGGTCGACGAGCTGCTCGCGCGCGACCCGGTGAGCTTCGAGCTCACCTTCACCGGCGCCGCCCTCGACGGGCTCGCGACCCCGCTCGAGGCGAGCCACGAGCGCAGCGACGCGACCTGGGTGCGGGTCGCCACCCCCCACCGCGACGCGCTGCTCGCCGAGCTCGGCGGCAGGGGCGCCCGTCTGCTCAGCCTGAACCCGGTGCGGATCAGCCTCGAGGACCTGCTGGTCGAGCACTCGGCGGAGCCCACGACATGAGAGCGATCCGCGCCATCGCGGCCAACACCTTCCGGGAGGCGATCCGCGACCGCATTCTCTACCTCTTCGTCGGCTTCGCCCTGGCCATGGTCGTGAGCACCAAGCTCTTCGGCATGCTGACGGTCGGCGACGAGGCGAAGATCGTCAAGGACATCGGCCTCGCCTCGATCCAGTTCTTCTCGATGCTGATCGCGGTCATGATGAGCATGCTGCTGGTGAGCCGCGAGGTCGACAGCCGCACGGTCTTCATCATTCTCGCCAAGCCGGTGCGACGATGGCAGTTCCTGGTCGGGAAGTACCTCGGTTTAGTGGCCATCGTCACGGCCAACCTCGTCTTCATCACCGTGGTGCTCGCGGTGATGGTCCTCGCCTACACCGGGCAGTGGGACCCGATGCTCTTCTTCGCCGCCGCCATGACCTTGCTCGAGATGCTGGTGCTGGCGGCGTTCGCGATCCTGTTCGCGGTCCTCACCCGGCCGATCCTCGGCTCGCTGATGACGCTCGCGGTGTTCGTAGTCGGACACACCTCGGCCGAGCTCTGGCTGCTCACCCGGCAGCTGCCGGGCAGCCTGACGCGGGGCCTGGTCGCCGTCGTCTACCACCTGATCCCCAACCTCGAGCGCTTCAACTTCCGCACCGAGGTCGTGCACGGCCTGCCGGTCGCGCCGGCCGCGGTCGGCTGGGCGGTGATCTACGCGGTCGCGTTCGCCGCTGTCGCCCTCGTCCTCGCCGACCTGCGCTTTCGGAGCAGGGACCTGCGATGAAACGGAGCCTCGCCGCCGCGGCCGTTGTTGTGGCCCTGCTCGGGCTCGCGGTCAGCGCCGAGCTCCGCCTCGGCCGGGTGCAGCGCGCGGACCCCCTCGGCCGCGAGCTCCTCTACCTGCCGTCCCCGGAGATGCTCAAGGTCCTGAGCGTCGGCAACCCGGGCCTTGCCGCCGACATCTTCTACATGTGGTCGATCCAGTACTACTCGCTGTTCGCGCCGCACGAGCGCTTCCTGTACCTCGAGCCGGTCTACGACCTCATCACCGACCTCGACCCCCTCTACTTCGACGCCTACCGCATCGGGGCGCTGATCATGCAGCTCCAGACCGGCGGCGACCAGAAGCAGCTGCAGGAGACCGTGCAGCGGCTCTTCGACAAGGGCCTTGCGAACCTCCCGGCGAGCTGGGAGCTCGCGGAGGCGGCGGCGTGGGACATGTTCATGCGCTTCCGCGACCGCCGGCAGGCGCTGCGCTACGCCGAGGTGGCGGCCGCGCGGGCGGGAGCGCCGGCCCGGATCAAACGCATGGTCGGCGTCTGGCGCGACTCCGAGAGCGCGTGGACGGTGGAGGACTCGATCGCCTACTGGCGGCAGGCGGTGGCGGAAGCGGTCGACGCGTACGACCGGCGGATGAGCCTGAGCAAGCTCTACGACGCGGTCGCGACGCGGGACCGCGAGGCCTTGAACCCGGTGCTGGCCTACCTGCGGGACGATCTCGGCCGCTGCCCCGCGAGCTGGGACGAAGCGGTGCGGCGCGGCGCGCTCGTCTCGGTGCCGCTCGACTACGTCGGCAACCCCTACGGCATCGATCCGGAGCGCTGCGAGCTCGTTCCCCTGAAGAAGATCAGCGACCAGTGACCGGGCCCGCCGGGCCGAGCGCCAGCCTCGCGAGGATGGCGGCGGCGCGCCCGCTGTCGGGGCTGACGCCGAGCGCCCGCTGCGCCTCGGCGAGGGCGAGCCGCTGCAGCTCCGGGTCGGCGGTGATCCGGGCCGCGACGAAGTCGAAGTCGTCCGGCCGGATCACCCGGTACTCGGAGCGCTCGAGCAGGGTGGGGTCGGCGCTCTCGCGGCGGACGAAGACCATGGCGACGTCGTCCCAGTAGAGGAGCGCCCACTCGGGGCTCGGAAACCACAGCGCCGAGAAGCCCCGCATCCCGGAGCTTCCGCCGTTCGGGCCCGCGACGCGCCACGGCGGGTGGTAGCGGACGAGGGCGGCGTCGCAGTCGTGGCGTTCGAGCAGGCCCGTGAAGGCGGGAACGTCGCTGCGCGCGAAGATCTCCCAGATCTCGAGCAGCACCGGCTCGTGGATCTCGTTGCGGTCGTCCTGGAAGACCCTCCGTGCGGGCCAGTAGCGGTCGATGAGGTAGCCGCCGAAGCGGACGTCGTTGTAGAGCTCGGTGCGCGGCAGGCCCTCGCGATCGAGGAAGTCGCAGGCCGCCGCCGGGTAGAAGCCCGCGGCGTAGCCGAAGCCGAAACGGGGCTGCGGGGCGATGGCGAGCGCCAGCGCGAGCACCCCGGCCGCGACCAGCGCCAGCACCCGGGCACGGCGGGCCGGCGCCGAGGCCTCGTCCTCCTCCCGCGCGAGCGCCCGCCAGGAGGCGAGGGCGGGCGCCGCCGCGAGCGGCAGCAGGACGAAGAGCAGGCCGAGGTGGCGGACGTGGCGCAGCGCGAGCGCGCCCGCCATGACGAGGAGGGCCCACCGCACCAGGCTGCGCTCGCGCAGGCCCATGACCACGAGAGCGGCCGCGAGCGCGACGAAGAGCTGTGGCACCTGCGCGAAGCCCGGCGGGAACCACTCCGGGTTGGTGACGTGGGGGCGGCCGACGAGCTGCGCGAGCTCGAAGGGCACGGTGTAGAGCCGCCACCCGGCGGGGTTCGCGAGCACCGCCAGCGCGGCGA
>JALOKS010000244.1 GCA_025456385.1 Thermoanaerobaculales bacterium
CGGATCCGGCTTCGAACTCGGAGCTGCCGATCACCACGGCCGAGATGCTGGCCGCCGAGGAAACTCAGGACCGGAAGTTCGCCCGCTGGGCGCTCGGCATCGCCATCATTTTTCACATCGTGGTCTTCGCCATCCAGTGGCCCTCCTTCGCCAGCGGTCTGTCCGACGCCAAGGAGAAGAAGAGCAAGATCTACGTCGTCAAGCAGGTCAAGTTCAAGCAGCCGCCGCGGCGCGAGATGCAGCAGATCCCGAAGCCCAGGACGCAGAAGGTGCCGATCCCCGATCCGACCCCGGACGAGCCCGAGCCCATCCGAGACGAGGAGCCGAAGGACGACATCGACTTCGTCCCCGATGACAACCTCGTGCTCGGCGTCCCCGACGCGCCACCTCCGCCGGAGCCGGACGGCCCCGTCCGCTTCGTCGTCGGCGGCAACATCACCGAGCCGGTGAAGATCAGCGGACCGACGCCGGTCTACCCGGAGGCGGCGCGGCGCGCCCGCATCCAGGGGGTGGTGGTTCTCGAGTGCACCATCGGCAAGGACGGCGGCGTGCAGAACGTCAAGGTCCTGCGGGGGCTCCCCCTCGGCCTGACCGAAACCGCGGTCGAGGCGGTCCAGAAGTGGCGCTTCCAGCCGTCCACCCTCAACGGCAAGCCTGTGGAGGTTCTCTACATCCTCACCGTGCGCTTCAATCTGCAGTAGACTCTGCTCGATGTCGCTGCACGGGTCCCTGAGTGAGCTGCCTCTGTCGGACGTGATCCAGCTGGTGAGCGTCTCGGGCAAGACCGGTGCATTCCTGATCGAGCGCGACCAGGAGGAGGGACGAATCTTCCTCCGCGACGGCCAGATCGTCGATGCCGAGGTCGGCGGCCTGCGGGGTGACAGCGCGGTCTACGAGATGGCCGCCTGGACGCACGGGAGCTTCAGCTTCCGGCCAGGTGACGAGAGCGGCGAGACCACGATCCACATGTCGAACGCGTCGCTGATGATGGAGGCGGCTCGCCGGCTCGATGAGTGGCGGGTGCTGCGGCGCAAGATCCCGTCGCTCGATCTGGTGCCCTACTTCCCGGCCCGCGACGGGGGCTCCGACCAGGTCACGCTGAGCCCGCAGGAGTGGATCCTGGTGACCCGGATCGACGGCGAGCACTCGATCGACCAGATCGCCGCCGACCTCAGGTGGGCCCCTTTCGACGTCTCGAAGCTCCTCTTCGGCATGATCACGACCGGCCTGGTGGCCCTCGGGACCCTCGGGGAGAGCAGCGAGCGCGGCCGGCGCTGGCAGGCCGGACCGAGCCCGATCACGCTGCTCGGACTCGCCGACAAGATCCGGACGGTGGCCATGGACGTCGTCGGCAGCGGGGGCCAGCGGACGATCGACAAGCAGTACGCAGCCGCCCGCACCCTGATCGAGCGCGGAGAGGGCGTGCACGCCCTGCGCGAGATGGTCGAGCAGAACACCAAGGCGATCTCGCTCCTCAAGGGCGCCGACACCGCGGCGATGTTCGACGAGCAGGTCCGCCCCCTGCTCGGCCGCCTGCAACAAAAGCCGGGAGAATCCCGTTGAAAAGATGGAGGCACCGCTCATGAAATCAGTCCTCAGCCGCGCGACATCGGCCTCGGCGGCCGTGCTGCTCCTCCTGGCGTCGGCCGCGACCGCCCACGCGGAGTGGAACAAGGGCCTCGAGGCCTACAAGAAGCGGGACTGGGCGGCCGCGGTCAAGGAGTTCGAGGAGGTCACCAAGACCAACCCGAACTACGCCGGCGGGTACTACATGCTCGGTGTCTCGCAGCGGGCTGCCGGTCAGGTCAGCCCGGCGATCGCGAGCCTCCGCAAGGCGGTCGAGCTCGACGGCAGCCAGTCCTCCTACAAGATCGCCCTCGGCCAGGCGCTGCTGCAGGCGGACCAGGACCAGGCTGCCTACGACCTGCTCAAGCCGCTCAACCCGAGCGCCATGGACGCCTCGCACCGCTCGAGCTACGCCGTGGTCTTCGGCCAGGCGGCGACCAAGACCAACCGGCCCGACGAGGCGGTGGCCATCCTCAGCGCGCAGGTCCGGGCCGACGCCAAGAACGGCGATCTCCACCAGGCCCTCGGGGTGGCCTACAACGCCAGCGGGGACGACGGCAAGGCCTACAGCGCCTTCGCGACGGCCTTCGAGCTCGACCCGAAGAACCAGGTGAGCGGCAGCAACGCGGTCCGCTCCGGCATCCTCGCTGCCCGCCGGGCGAGCGGTGAAGCCGACAAGGCGCGCTACTACACGGGCGCGGCACAGGTGGCGGAGCGCCTCGCGACGTCGTCCCCGACCTTCGACCACACCCTGCTGGCCGGCGAGGCCCTGCTCGGCGCGAAGCAGTACGACAAGGCGCAGGGCTGGCTCGAGAAGGCCAAGGCGCAGCAGCCCAACAACGCTCTCGTCTACCTCTACCTGGCACAGTGAAGGACTACGACCAGGCCATCCAGTGGTACCAGAACGCCGGCAACGACCGGATGGTGGCCTCGATGCGCGAGAAAAAGGGCGCCGCGCAGCAGAACCTGGCCGCCGAGCAGGAGTGCGCGGAGTTCAAGCGCAAGATCGATGCCCTCAAGCTGCAGGTTTCGGAGCTCCAGAAGCTCGGCGACCTCGACAGCGCCAAGCTCCTGCAGGAGCAGCTGCCGACTCTCGAGCGGGACTACGCCGAGCGCTGCCGCTGAGCGCGTCCACGGATCGCTCCGACGCGGCCCTGCGGGGCCGCGTTTTTCATGTGCGCCGTCGCGCCCTCAGCTCCCGATCTCGTCGGCGGCGTGGCGGGCGAGCGTGAGGAGGGCGGCCGCAACCGGCAGGCCGAGCGCCGCCGCGCACTCCGCAGCCAGCACGGTCGTCGGCACGGCGAGCGCCGGCAGGCCGAGGCTCGCGACGATGCGGGCGAACGCGCCCACCGCGAGGGTGGTGCCGAGCATCGCCAAACCACCGGCCGCCGCCGCCGGCAGCGCGACCGCGACCAGGAAGGGCCCGCGCACCGTGCCCTCGGTGGCGCCCACCAGACGCATGATCGTGAGCTCGTCGGCGTGACGGAAGAGCTCGAGGTGGACCCAGACCGCGGTCAGCAGCACGGCGGCCGCGAGCAGGACGACGCTCACCGCCGCCACCGCCCAGGCGAGCCGCCGCGCGGCCCGGCCGAGCAGCGACTCGACGGACGAGCGCGGGCCGATCGCGAGCACGTCGGAATCGAGCTCGAGGACGGCGACCGACTCGGGCTCGGCCGTCGTGATCTCGATCAGCGCCGGCAGCGAGGCGTCGCCGTCGTCCACCAGGGCCTCGAGGTAGGGAAACCAGCGTCCGAGGCGGGCCGCGAGCTCCGGCGCCGAGACCTCGGTCATCGACCACGCGGGCTGCGCGGCGGCCCGCGCGGCGAGCCACGCGCGCCGCGCGCCCTCGTCGAGTCGTGGGTGGAGGAGCACCGCGACGGTGGCGCCCCGCGACTCGAGGTCCGCGACCGGGCCCAGCCAGCGGATGACGGTGACCCCGACCCCGGCGAGGGCGACCGGAACCGCGAGGGCGAAGGCGAGGACCGCCGGGATCGCGCCCCGCTGGCGCAGCAGCAGCCACCCTTCGGCGAAGGCGTGGCGGATCACGGCGGCCACGTCCCGTCGTAGCTGATCTGGCCCTGGTGGAGGACGACGGTGCGGGCCGGGATCGACTCGAGCACCGTGTGGTCGTGGGTCGCGACGACCACGGTGGCGCCTTGATAGTTGATGTCGCAGAGCAGGCTCAGGAGCTCGGAGGCGAGGTCGGCGTCGAGGTTGCCGGTAGGCTCATCGGCGAGGATCAGGCGCGGCTGGTAGGCGAGAGCCCGGGCGATCGCGACCCGCTGCTGCTCGCCGCCGGAGAGGGTATCCGGAAGCGCCCCCTGCCGGTGCTGCAGCCCGAGCCGCTTCAGTACCTGGCCCGCCCGCCGCTGAGCCTCGCGGGGCGGCACGCCGTGGATGCGGAGCACGAAGGTGATGTTCTCGAGCACGGTCTTGCGGCGGAGGAGCTTGAAGTCCTGGAAGATGACGCCGATCTTCCGGCGCAAAAGCGGCAGCCGCCGCCGGTGCAGCTCATCGACCCGGCGCCCGGCCACCCACACCTCGCCTTCCGTGGGCTTCTCCGCGGCGTAGAGCAGGCGCAGAAGGGTCGTCTTGCCGGCGCCGGACGGTCCGGTGAGGAAGACGAACTCGCCCGCTTCGACGTGCAGATCGAGGCCGCGCAGGATGGCGCGCTGGTCGTACTCCTTGGAGACGCTGCGGAGCCGGATCACGGCTCGCGACCCGGGTGCCTCGCCGCGCCGCCCGCCACGCCGTGCGCTGAGGCCTCGATGGTCACGGCACCTCCGGGCCTCGGATTGTATCATCGGCGGCGCAGGAGGTGGGGTCATCGCCGACCGCTGGTCACCGGTCGCCGTCGCGTCCGAGCGCGCCCTCGCCGGGACCGTCGGCGGGGCGCGGATGCTCTTCGCGTTGGGGCCCGCGGCGGCCGGCCCGCCGCCGGAGGCGCGCGCCGGAGCTCTCCGCTTGAGCCTCGCCCCGGCTCTCGGCGCGCTGCGCTGGGGTCGCCAGGTTCACGGCGGGATGATCGTCTCGGTCGACGGCCCGGCAGGGAACGGCGGCGCCGGGGCGGCCTGCGTGGGTCCCTGCGACGGCCTCGTGACGGCCGCGCGCGGCCTCGGTCTCCTGGTGTGGACCGCCGACTGTGTGCCGGTCCTGATGGCGGGCGATGGGGCGGTGGCCGCCGTCCACGCCGGCTGGCGGGGCTGCGCGGCCGACATCGCCGGGGTCGCTCTGCGCCGGCTCGAGGCCGAGCATGGTGTCGCGGCGGAGCGCCTCGCTGTGGTCCTCGGCCCTGCGATCTCGGGAGCCGCCTATCGGGTCGGCCCGGAGGTCGTCGCGGCCCTCGGCCGGCTCGGACCCGACCCGAGTGGCTGGCACGACGGAGGCCACGTCGACCTGCGGAACTTCCTCACGGCGCGTTTCGCGGCGCTCGGCGTCGCTCCGGAGCGCATCGAGCGGGTCGGCCCCTGCACCGCCTCGACGCCCGAGCTGGCGTCCTTCCGACGCGACGGCGCGACGGCCGGCCGCCAGTGGTCGCTCGTCTACCGGCCGCTCTGAGTCGAGGCGGGCGCGAAGCCTCCGGCGCGGCCCCGCAGCTGGCCGCAGGCCGCGGCGACGTCGGCGCCGCGCGACCAGCGCACGGTCACCGTCAAACCGGCATCGCGCAGCGTGACGGCGAAGAGGTCCACCGCCTCGGCCTCCGGCCGCCGCAGCCCGGGGAAGTGTTCTGCGTCCTCGTTCAGGGGGATGACATTGACCTTGGCCGGGATGCCGCGGATCAGCCGCGCGATCGCCGCCGCATCGGCCGCGGCGTCGTTGAAGCCGCGGATCAGCACGTACTCGAAGGTGATGCGGCGGCCGCGCTCGAGAGGGAAGGCGCGCACCGCGGCCATCAGGTCGGCGAGTGGGTAGCGGCGGGTGATCGGCATGATCTGCTGCCGGCGCTCCTGGTCGGGCGCGTTGAGGGAGATCGCGAGCTTCGGCCGGCGCTCGAGGCCGGCGAGCCACCGGATGCCGGGGAGGATGCCGGCGGTCGAGACCGTGACGCGCTTCGGGCTCACGCGCTCCATCAGGGCCGCCAGCGCCGGGCCGAGGTTGGCGGTGTTGAGCAGCGGCTCGCCCATGCCCATGAACACCAGGTTGACCCTCTCGACGTCGGGCTCGAGATCGCGCAGCAGGCGCCGGTACTGGCCCACGATCTCGGCCGGCCTGAGGTTGCGGCCGGCGCCGAGGGCGCCGGTGACGCAGAAGGTGCAGCCGACCGCGCAGCCGGCCTGGCTGGAGAGGCAGAAGGTGGCCTTGGCCCCCTCCCGCATCGCCACGCACTCCACGGCAACGCCGTCCGCGAGCCCGAGGAGGTACTTCATCGAGCCGTCGAGGCTCGGAACCACCTGCAGGGTGGCTGGCTCGGTGATCGTGAAGCGCTCGGCAAGGTCGGCTCGCAACGCAAGGGGCAGGTCGGTCATTTCGGCAAAACCCGCGGCGTTGCGCTCGGCGATCCAGCCTGCGACCTGGCGGGCACGGAACGGGCGATCGACGTGGGGTGCGACCAGGGCCGCGATCTCGGCCGCGGTCCGACCCACGAGTTCGAGGTGGTGGCCCATGTCGCGCCCGGCCCGCCGCTCAGGCGACCCCGTCCGCCTCGCGCTCGGCGGCGGCCCGGCGGGTGCCGGCGCCGTTCGCCCGGTGGCGCCCGGGAGCGATGCCGAGCGAGGCGAGCAGGCGCGCGTCGCCGGCGTCGATTCGGTAGGCTGGGCCGTCCTGCTCGTCGCTGACGTGGACCCTGAGGGTGCCGGCCGCGGTCTCGAGCGCGCCCTTCTCGTCGCAGGCCACGGCAGTCTCGACCAGCATGACCGCCCGCCAACCCTCCTCCCCGAGCTCCTCGAGGCAGCTCCGGACCTCGTCCGAGCGAACCACGGAGCCGTGCACGGCCTGGCCGAGCCGCCGCAGCAGCTCGTGCAGCCGTCGGTTTCTCGCCTCGTCCATCGCGCCTCCGCTGACTCCAACCCCCCGCGGCCCGCCCGCCTTCCCATCTTAGCCCGCCTTTGCTAGCGTCTGCGGGTGCCCGCTGAGCAGCTGCCGCGGCCCTGGGTTCACTCCGAGGCCCTCGCCGGCGACGCGTCGACCCGACGCTACGCCCGCGTGTGGGACGGAGCCGGTCGGAGCGCCGTGCTGGTCGGCTACCCGGAGGCGATCCGCGGCCAGCTCGCGCGCGACCTCGCGGTCCGCTC
>JALOKS010000245.1 GCA_025456385.1 Thermoanaerobaculales bacterium
TCGCAGGCGTGGGCGCGGTTGATCGGCGACGAGGCCCACAGCCTGACCGCGGCCTCGGCGTCGATCGCGCCCGCGTGCTCGCGGTAGAACTCGACGAAGGCGAGGTCGCGGTTCCAGGGCGCGAACACGAGGTCGAAGGGGCGGTCGTCGGGCTGGGCGACGTACTCCTTGCGCACCCCGGGGTCGCGGTTGTTGTTGTTGGCCCACAGGAAGCCCGGGGTGCCGAAGGGGCTCATGTCCTCGGAGGTCCGCCACAGCTTCTTGGCGTGGGTGCCGAGGAGGAGGATCGCGACCTCGCCGGTGCCGATGTCGGCGATCGGCCAGTCGTTGGTGTACATGCCGTTGTTGCCGTCCCACAGGATCCGCTCGACGTCGTCGATCGAGGCCGCGTACTGGGCCGCCTTGCGGGCGCGGTTCGACTGCGGGGTCGAGTTCGGCTCATAGGGGGTCTGCATGACCGTGGTCTCGCCGAAGACGATGCCGGCCTCGTTGAGGTAGAAGTCGGCACCGGAGTGGATGCCGCCGGGGAAGGTCTGGTAGACGAGGCGGTAGCCCCGCGCCGGCTGGATGTCGGTGATGACGTTCCAGTGCACGCCGGTGAAGCCGTTCCACATGAAGATCTGGCCGAAGACCACCTGGCCGTCGCGGGTGGCGGGGCCGGTGGCGGCGAAGGCCGAGCACTTGTGCTGCTCGGCCTCGATCGCGAGCTCGTCGGCGGGCGCCGCGAAGGCCTGGCCGGTGAGCGAGTGCGGCGTCACCTCGAGCGCGTCCTCGAGCTGGCCGAGGTCGATCACCGAGTTGACGGCGACGATGTCGCGCAGGTCGAGGGGGCGCCCCCAGGCCTCGGCGCCGGCGGCGGCCGCGCCGTCGGCGATGCCGCGCATCTCGGTCAGGTACTCCTCGTCGTAGCCGCGCAGGAAGAGCGCGTCGGCCTCGAAGCGGAGCCGCTCCCAGCCCGCCTTCGGGTCGGGCTCGTTCGCGAGCACGCCGAGCTTGCGGATGTACTCGGCGATCTCGCCCGGCACCAACGAGCCGTACTGGAAGCCGCGCTCGTAGGGCTCGCCCTCGATGTGGACGAAGATCCAGCCCTGGTCGTCGTAGCGGAAGCCCCTGCCCGACCAGCGCACGGTCTCGGGCGGAATGAGCTCGGCGACGTCCTCGACCTTCTCGAGGCGGATGTCGTCGAACCAGGCTGCGCCGCGGGCGCTGCCGTTGCAGCCGAGCTCGAGCCGCACCCGGTCGGCGGCGGCGGCGGCCAGGAACAGCAGCTCGACCCGGGTCCAGCCGGAGTCGCCCCCGACCGCCGCCGAGTGCATGGTGAAGGGCAGCCCGGCCATCGTCAGGCAGGCCGGCACCGCGGTCGGGTACTTGGCGAGGGGGTCGGCGACCGCGCCCGCGGTGCGGATCGCGCCGCTCAGGCGGTAGAGCTCGCCCACCGCCAGGGCGACCGGCTCCGACTCGGCGGCGGCGCGGCCGTGGCCGCGGAGCTCGATCTTCGCGCTGCCGACGCCCTCGTGCACTCCCTCGGAGACGCCGGTGAAGCTCGCCCCGCTCGTCGACCGGTCGCCGAACAGCCGCCAGCCGGCCACCGCCCCATCCGGCTCGAGCCGCTCGAAGCCGGGGTTGACGAGCGCGACCTCGCCCGCCTGCGCCGGCATCACGAGCGCTGCCGACACCGCCACCATCACCGCGACCACAGAAGCAACCACGCCGGCTTGAGTACGGTTCACGAGCGCCCTCCGTCGCGGCATTGTAGATGCACTCCGTCCGCGGCCGCAGGCCGCGCCGGCAACCCGGCGCAGCCGGGTTGCCAATGCTATGATCGCCGCGACCATGCCGCAGGAGCTCCGCACTGCCGACAGCAGCCCGCCGGGCGGCGGCTCCCGAGCGCTGCTCGCCGGGCTCATCGACTACGCCGGGCTCTTCCCGCCGGCCGAGCGCGCGATGGCGGAGGCCTTCGCGCGCTTCCTCGCCCACCGCCGCTCGGACGCCGGCTGGGTCCTGGCCCGCTTCATCTGCCCGATCGCACGCTTCGGCGAGCTCGAGCCGCTGCTCGCCGGGACGGAGCCCCTGCCGGCGCCGCTGCGGATCGCCGCGCTCGGCCGCGGAGGGGCCACTCTCGAGGAGTTCAAGACCGGCGTCGATGCGGACGCGGCGGCGATCGAGGCCTTCGGCGCCCGCCAGCGCGAGCGGGCGGTCGTCGACGCCTGCGAGCTGCGGCTGCCGGCGGCCGGCGGTGTCGCGCTGGCGGTCGAGCACGCCTGGCGCCGCCTCGGCGGCGGGGCGTCGGGGCCGGTGCTCTCCTTCGAGGTCTCGCTGCTCGGCGACTGGCGGCCGCGCCTGCCGGCGGCGGCGGCCGCGCTGCGCGACGCCGCCCGCGCCTCGGGGCGCAGGCGCCGCCTCGGCCTCAAGATCCGCTGCGGCGGGCCCGACGCGGCGGCGGTCCCCGAGCCCCTGGCGGTCGCCGCCGCCATCGCCACCTGCCGCGCGGTCGGAGTGCCCCTCAAGGCGACCCAGGGCCTGCACCACCCCTTCCGGCACCGCGACCCGCGGCTCGGGATCGAGGTCCACGGCTTCCTCAACCTGCTGACCGCCTCGGTCCTCGCCCTCGTCCACGACCTGCCGGTCACCGAGCTCACCGCCATCGTCGCGGAGACCGATCCGGGCGCCTTCCGGCTCGGCGGCGACCAGATCGGCTGGCGCGACCACCGGGCCGACGCCGCCGGCATCGCGGCGGCGCGCGAGCGGCTGCTGACCGGCTTCGGCAGCTGCAGCTTCGCCGAGCCGCGCGACGAGCTGCGGGCCCTCGCCCTCATCGACTGACAAGGAGCCCCCGCCATGAGCCTTCACGACCCCGGGCTGCGGTCCTTCATCGAGATTCCCGCCGACTCCGACTTCTCCATCCACAACCTGCCCTACGGCGTCTTCAAGCCCGCCTTCGGCGGCGCGCCCCGGATCGGCGTCGCCATCGGCGACCAGGTGCTCGACCTGTCGGTGCTCGCGGAGCGCAAGCTGCTCGCCGGCGACGAGCTCGGCGTCGGCTCGGTGCTGCAGCTCGCCACCCTCAACGCCTTCATGGCCCTCGGGCGTCCAGCCTGGCGCGAGGTGCGGGCGAAGCTCCAGCGGCTGCTGCGCCACGACGAGCCGGCCCTGCGCGACGACGCCGGCCTGCGCACCGCCGCCTTCCACCCCCTGCGCCAGGTCGAGATGCAGCTGCCGGCGGCGATCGGCGACTACACCGACTTCTACTCCTCGCGCGAGCACGCCACCAATGTCGGCGTCATGCTGCGCGGCGCCGACAACGCCCTGCAGCCGAACTGGCTCCACCTGCCGGTCGGCTACCACGGCCGCGCGAGCTCGGTGGTGGTCAGCGGCACCGAGATCCGCCGGCCGCTCGGCCAGATGAAACCGCCCGAGGCCGAGCATCCGGTCTTCGGCCCGACCCGGCTGCTCGACTTCGAGCTCGAGATGGGTTTCTTCGTCGGCCCGGGCAACGAGCTCGGCACCGCGGTCCCGATCGAGCAGGCGGCCGAGCACATCTTCGGCATGGTGCTGGTCAACGACTGGTCGGCGCGCGACATCCAGGCCTGGGAGTACGTCCCGCTCGGCCCCTTCCTGGCGAAGAGCTTCGCGACCTCGATCTCGCCCTGGGTGGTGACGATGGAGGCCCTCGAGCCCTTCCGCTGCGCGGGCCCCGCCCAGGACGACCCCGAGCCCCTGCGCTACCTGCGCAACCCGGGTCCCGCCGCCTTCGACATCGAGCTCGAGGTGCTGCTGCAGACGCGCGCGATGGCGGCGCCGCAGCGCATCGCCGCGTCCAACTTCCGGTACCTCTACTGGAGCGTCCTCCAGCAGCTCGCCCACCACGCCTCGGGCGGCTGCAACCTGCGGCCGGGCGACCTGCTGGCCTCCGGCACGATCTCCGGCCCGGAGAAGCACCAGCGGGGATCCATGCTCGAGCTCGCCTGGCGCGGCAGCGAGCCGATCACGCTCGCCAGCGGCGAGCAGCGCGCCTTCCTCGCCGACGGCGACACCGTCATCCTGCGCGGCCACGGCGAGCGGGACGGCGTCCGGGTGGGCTTCGGCGAGGTGCGGGGAACCGTGCTGCCGGCGCGGCTCAACGGGGCGGCGCAGGCTGCGGAAGCACGAGTCTGAGCTCGCGCGGCTCGCGCCGGGCGACCACCGCGTAGGCCAGGACTCTCGCCCCGAAGCTCGGCGAGCGGATCGTCGCCGAGGCTGCGGCGGCAGGAGGGGCACCGCTCGCCGCGAAGAGGTCGTTGAGCTGTCTGAGGTCCTGACGCCCGAGCCGGAGCCGTTTGCCGCCGAGCACCCCGCCGCGCGCATCGAGCAGCGTCACCTCGAGATCGATCGGAGTCGGCGAGAGGTTGAGGAGGCCGAGGCTGGTCCGGGTTCGACCCGGCCCGCCCGGCGCCGAGGCGAGGCCGGGGAGCACGAGCTCCCGATCCGGCCCGAGCGCAAAGGGCGCGGCGAAGCTCGCGACGGCCGGTCCCGGCGGCAGGCCGCCGCTCGGGTCGTGGATGCGGATGCTGGC
>JALOKS010000034.1 GCA_025456385.1 Thermoanaerobaculales bacterium
CCGGTGCCGAAGCGCTCGGCCTGCGCCTTGGTGACCTGCATCAGCTCCGGGCCGAGGATGCCGTCCGGGAAGCCCGGGTAGTTCTCGACCTCGGTGGTGATGGTGAGCTGCCCGCCGGGCTGCATGCCCTCGATCACCAGCGGCGCGAGGCCGGCGCGGGCGGCGTAGATGGCGGCGGTGAGGCCGGCCGGCCCGGAGCCGATGATGAGAACCTTGACGTGCTGCTCGGCCATATCGACCTCCCGATGCGATTGGCGGCGGGGCGCGCCGGCGACGGCCGCGGCGCCCGTCCGCCGCCGCCCGCCGTCGACCCGCGGCCGGCCATTATACTGGGTCCGTGCCCGACCGCCCCCGCCGCTCCGGATCGCCGCTGGCGCAGATCGCCTGCCTCTTCGTCGCCAGCCGGCTGGCGCTGCTGGCGGCCGGCCTGCTCGCGACCTGGCTCCTGCCCTCGGGCCGCGCCGTCCAGGGCGGCAACCTGGTCTGGCACCAGGCGGCGCCGCGCGCGCTCGAGATCTGGGCGCGCTGGGACGCCGAGTGGTACCTGCTGATCGCGGACCGCGGCTACGAGGTCGGACCGGTCCTGGCCCGGTTCGCCGTCGACTACGAGCCGGCGGCGGCAGCCGGCTTCCTGCCGCTGTACCCGCTGCTCATCCGCAGCCTCGCACCGCTGCTCGGCGGGATCGCCGCCGGGGTGCTGATCTCCAACCTCGCGCTCCTCGCGAGCCTGCTGCTGCTGCACCGCCTGGTGGCCCTCGAGGTCGGCGGCGAGACCGGCGGGACCGCCGGCCTGGCGGCCTGCGCCGCCCTCCTCCTCCATCCCTCGAGCCTCTTCCTGTCCGCCGTCTACGCCGAGTCCCTGTTTCTCGCCCTGTCCCTCGGGACCTTCCTCGCCGCCCGCAGCGGCCGCTTCGCCGCCGCCGGCGCGCTCGGCGGGCTGGCGGCCCTGACCCGGCCCTTCGGCCTCCTGCTGCTGATTCCGGTGGTGTGGGAGGGGTGGGCCGGCTGGCGCGGCCGCGACGGCGGGTCCCCCCGCCCGGTCCGCTGGTGGACCCTAGCCTGGGCGGCCCTCATCCCGGCCGCCCTCGGCGCCTACCTGCTCTTCTGCCGCTCCGTCTTCGGCGATCCGCTCGCTCTCCTCCACCGCCAGGAGCGGTGGCGCGGCGGGCTGTCGGGGCCGTGGCGCGCCTTCGTCCGCTGGTGGGAGGCGGGCCCGAGCGCGCACGGTTCCCACGGCTCGACCTTCGAGCTCGTCGTGGCGGTCCTCTGCCTCGCCGGGCTCGCGCTGATGCTGCGGCGCCTGCGCGCACCCTACGTGCTCTACACCGCCGCGGCCATGACCGTCGCCCTCGGCTCGACCCTCTGGTCTTTCTCCCGGCTGTCGCTCACCCTCTTCCCCTTCGCCATGCTGCTCGGCGGGCTGTGGGCCGACAACCGCCGCTGCGTCCCCGTGCTCTACGCCTTCGCCGGCGCGACCGTCGGGGGCCTGCTCATGGCTCTCTTCGCGACCGGGTGGTGGGCCGGTTGAAACCGACCAGTTCCACCACGGAGGATGCGCCCGGGGACCGGCAGTCACACGGGTGCTTCAGCCGACAGGCTGCGGTGATGGGGTTGGCCGCGGTGTTGTTTTTCGGCGTCGCGGCTCGTGCTTCAGGTTCCGTGGCGGCTGGGCTCAGCGAGCTCGCGCGTGCCGGTCAGTGGCGGCGGGTGCTCGAGGTGGCGGCGCGGCGCGGCGAGCAGCTGCCGTTGAGCCCTGAGGAGGCGCTGGTCGCGGCGCACGCCGCGGCCGTCTTCGGCGAGCGCGATGCCGAGCGGCGCTTCCTCGAGCTCGCGACGGCGGTGCCCGGTCCCGAGCTCGCCGAGCTCGCCACCGTGCGCCTCGCCACGACGCTCGCGGGCGACGATCCCGAGCGCTCGGCCGAGCTCGCGCTGCCGCTTTTCGGCCGCGGCCGGCCCACCGCCGTGCGTGCGGCCGCCGGGGACGCCGTGGCCGGGGTCGTCGCCGCTCGCGGCGAGGGGGCCCTGCGGGGGGCGATCGCGGCTGCGGCGCCGAGGCTGCCGTCGGAGGCGGCGCGGCGGCTCGAGCTCGCGCTCGCCGAGACCGCTGGCGACCACCGCTGGCAGCACCTTGAGCGTCTGCTGGCCGGCTCCACCCGTGACCTGCCGGCCCTCGCGGCGGCGGAGACCCTGCTCACGCGCGCGGAGCTTCCGCCCCGGGCGAGGTACCTGGCCGCGGTCACCCTCTTCGACCACGGCCTCTACGAGCGGGCCGCACCCGAGCTCGAGGCCGTGCTCGGCGGGGACGGGGTGCCCGGGCACGAAGCGGCATTCCAGCGCGGCCGCTGCGCCTTTCGGCGGGACCGCTGGCAGGAGGCGATCGACTGGTACCGCAGGGCGCTCGCGCTCGCGCCGGCTGCGGCGCGCCGCGCCGAGCTCGCGCTCCACCTCGCACGCGCGCACGAGCTCGCCGGCGATCTCGACGCGGCGGTGGCGGCGGCCCAGCGCGCGCTGCGCGAGGACGCGAGCGACGAGCGGCGCCTGTTCCTCGTCCGCCTCCGCCTGCGCCGCGGCGAGGCCGAGCTCGCGACCCAGGGCCTCGTCAGGCTGCGCTCGCGCGCCGCACGGGGTCAGGGCGCGCTGCTGCTCGCCCTCGACGCCCTGCGCCGCGGCGACCGGGCGGCGGCCGGAGCGCTGCTTGCCGGCATCGATCGCGCGCCGCACGCCGGCCCGGCGGCGGTGCTCGCGGCCGGGCTGGCGCTCGAGTCCGGCGAGGGTGGAACGGCGCTCGCGACCCTCGAGCGCGAGGCCCTGTCGCTCGGTCCGTACTGGGGCGGAGAGGCGCGCGCGCTGATGGCCCGACTGACCGAGGCCGAGCGTCAGGCATGGCGCGGCCGCAGGCTCTCAGCGGTAGAGGCGGCGGAGGGGCCGGCGCGGTGGCGCGCGCTCGCGCAGTGGGCGGTGCTCGAGCCGCAGGGCGCCGGCCTCGACGAGCTGCGCCGGCGGGTGGCGGCGCTCACGGCAGCCCCGGACCTGCACGGCGGGCGGCTGCCGCACGGTCTCGCCGGCGAGCTCTGGCGCCTCGGCCTCGAGCGCGAGGCGGTGGTCTGGGACCCGGGCAGCTTCCCGCGCAGCGAACCGGCGGATGCGCGCTGGACGGCAGCCCGCTTCCTCGACCAGGGCGCGCCCTGGCAGGCGATCCGGGCCGCCGACGGCGCCTGGCGTCAGCTCGGCGCCGAGATGCCGACGCGGGCCCTGCCGGCCGACCTCCGGCGGGCCGCGTTTCCGCTGCCGGAGTTCGCACCGGTGCGGGACGCAGCGACGGGCGCCGGCATCGACTGGAGCCTGCTCGCGGCGGTCGTGCGGGAGGAGTCGCGCTGGGACCCCCGCGCCCAGTCGGCGGTCGGTGCGCGCGGCCTCGCCCAGCTGATGCCGGCGACCGCGCAGGGGGTCGCCGCGCGCCTGGGCCGGCCGCTGCCGGGCCCGAGCGAGCTCTTCGACCCGCGCACCAACCTGGTCCTCGCGGCGGCCGAGCTCGGGCGCCTGCTCGAGCTCTTCGGCGGCCGCCGGGCGCCGGCGGTGGCGGCCTACAACGCGGGAGAGGCCCAGGCGCGGCTGTGGCTCGCGCAGTGCGGCGGCGCGAGCTGCACGGATGGCCGCTTCGTCGCCGGCATCACCTTCGCCGCGACCCGCAGCTACACCGCCGAGGTGCTGGCCGCCGCTGCGGCCTACGCCGAGCTCGGGAGCGACGGCGGTCCCGAGACCGCTGCCGCTCCCACGCCCGTCAGCGGCTGAAGCGCGTCACCTCCTGGCGGGCGGCCGCGCGGGCCAGCCAGCGCTCGATCTCGAGGTTCAGCTTGCGCTCGGTGAGGAGGGCGGCGAGGCGGTCGCGAACCGCGGTCAGAGGTGGGGGCGGCTCGCCGCTGGCGGCGATCTCGGACACCAGCAGCTCCTCGTAGGCGGCCTCGATCTCCTCCAGGCTGACCGAGACCCGGGCGCGCAAACGCTGCTGGACGAAGGCGTCGGCGGCCGCGACCCGGAGGGCGAGCTCCTCGAGGTCCGGCCACGACAGGCCCACCGCGGCCAGGCGCGGCGCGAGTGCCTCGGGACCGCCGCCGCGGGCCGCCAGGACGTCGCGGGCCCGCGCCGCATCGACCTCGAGCCGGAACAGCAGGCCGCTCTCCTCGAGGTCGCGGAACTGCAGCTCGAGTCGGATGCGGGCGTCGAGCAGCCGCGAGCGGTAGGCCGCGGCCGGCTCCTCCGGCTCGGGCTCGAGGATCGCGACGAGCGCCGCGAGCTCGATGTCCGAGGCGAGGATCGGCGTCGTGCCGACGACCGCCAGGACCTCCTCGACGGTCGCGGGCCCGGGCTCGACTGCGAAGGCGAAGTGACTGACAGCCATGAGGATGAGCGACAGGACGGCGGCCTTCACCCTGCTATCATAGCAGCGTGACCGACGCCGCCGAGAGCCCTGGAACCCTGTGGATCGTCGCCACGCCGATCGGCAGCCTCGGCGACCTCGCGCCGCGGGCGGCCGAGCTCCTGCGCACGGTCGAGCTCATCCTGGCCGAGGACACCCGGCGCGCGCGGGCCCTGCTCGCGCACCTCGGCGTGGCCGCCCGCGGGCGGCTGCAGAGCCTGCACGAGCACAACGAGGAGGCGCGGGTCGCGGCCACGGTGGCGGCGCTGGCGGCGGGCCGCTCGGCGGCGCTCGTCAGCGATGCCGGCACGCCGGTGCTCTCCGACCCCGGCTTTCCGCTGGTGCGGGCGGTGCGCGCAGCCGGGCTGCCGGTGGCGAGCCTGCCCGGGGCCTCGGCCTTCACCGCCGCACTGGCGGCCTCGGGGCAGCCGCCGCTGCCGGCGGTCCTGTGCGGCTTCCTGCCCGCGCGCGCCGGGCCGCGGCGGCAGCGCATCGCCGAGCTCGGGCGCTGGCCGTGGACGCTGGTCGTGCTGCTGTCGCCCCACCGCCTGCGGCGCGAGCTCGAGGACCTCGCCGCGGCGCTCGGCGGCGCGCGCCCGGCGACCCTCCTCGCCGAGATCAGCAAGCGCCACGAGCGCGCCGCGTCGGCGACTCTGGCCGAGCTCGCCGCCGGCCCCGAGGCGGCGGCGCCCCGCGGCGAGTACGTGCTGGTCGTCGGGCCGGCCGCAGCCCCCGCCGAGCGGGCCGCCGCGGTCGGCGGCGACGAGATGCGGCGGGCCTACGATGCCGCGCTCGCCGCCGGCCTCGATCGCCGTGCCGCCCTGCGGGCGGCGGCCTCCGAGCTCGGCCTCAGCCGCCGCGCGGCCTACGACCTGCTCGCAGCGGCCGGCGACGACTGAGGTTTCGGCCCGCCGCGACGCCGAGACCCGCTGTGTTACCCTGAGCGCAGCCACGGGAGGTGGGCCCATGCTGCGGCGAGTGAGCTCCGCGCTCGGTGTCGTGATCGCTGCGATCGCTCTGACGGCGGGCTGCGGCGGCAAGCCGGTGGTCGGGGTGATCCTGCCCTCCACCGGGCCGGCCGCCTCCTACGGTGAGTCGATCGAGAGCGGCATGCGGCTGGCGCTGAGCGATGCCCGCGCGCGGCAGGCGGTCCCCGCCGGCCTCGAGGTCGTGTGGGCGGACAGCGGCTCCGAGCCAGCGAGAGCGGTCGCCGAGCTGCGGCGGATGGTCGCCGACAGCGGGGTCAAGATGGTGATCGGCGGCGCCACCAGCGGCGAGGCGCTGGCGATGATCCCGGTGCTCGACGAGCTCGGGGTCGTGTGCCTGTCGCCGTCGGCCTCGGCGCCCGGCCTCGCGCAGAGGTCGCGGAACTTCTTCCGCATCTACCCCTCCGACGAGCTCGAGGGCCACACCGCGGGGACCTTTCTCTACGAGCGGCTGGGGCAGCCGCGGATCGTGCTCTTCAGCGGCGATGCCGACTACGCCCGCGGCATCAAGCCCGAGTTCCTCAAGCAGTTCCAGGAGGCCCTCGGCGGTGAGGTGGCCGCCGACATCGACATCTCGGGCGCGGACTGGCGGCAGCGCGCGGACTCGGCTCTCGCCGGCGGCGGCCTCGGCGCGGCCTACATCATCGGCTACGCCCCGGAGATCCTGGAGGTGGTGCGCTACCTCCGGGAGCGCGCCTTCGCCGGGCGGATCGTGACCACCTCGACCTTCTACAGCGGCGACGCGATCCGTGAGGCCGGCGCGGCCGCCGAAGGAGTGATGTTCCCGCTGCCGCCCTTCGACCGCACCAGCGAGAAGGAGCCGGTGCTGAGCTTCGTCAACCGCTACATGGAAACCTACCAGCGCGCCCCCGACGTGTTCGCGGCCCACGGCTACGACGCGATGGGCTTCACCCTGCAGGTCTTCATGATCGCCAAGCCGCCGGAGACTCTCGAGATCCTCAAGGCCATCAGCTACGGTGGGGAGTACAACGGTGTGACCGGCCCGATCCTGTTCGACGAGAGCGGCGACGTCAAGCACTACCCGAAGATGTTCCTCGTCAGCGGCGGCCAGGTCCTCAGCTACCAGCGGTACCTCGAGACCGAGCGCAAGCGCATCCTCAACCAGGTGCAGGATCTGTTGGCGGCCCCGCAGGCGCGATGACCGCCCTCGGCACGGTGTGGCGGCAGCGGGCGCTGGTGGCGGTCCTGGTGCGGCGGGAGCTCGATGCGCGCTACCGCGCCTCCTTCCTCGGCTTCTTCTGGTCGCTCCTCAACCCGCTGCTGCTGCTCGCGGTCTACGCGGTGGTCTTCACCTTCATCTTCAGCCCGCGCTTCCCGGGCGGCGAGCCGTACCCGCTGTTCCTGTTCGCGGGGCTGCTGCCGTGGCTGTTCTTCTCGGGCGCGGTCCTCGACGGCTCGCTGACCCTGGTCGACAACGGGCCGCTGCTCGCCAAGGTGATGTGCCCGCCCGAGATCTTCCCGGCGGTGACGGTGCTGTCGCACCTCGTCCACCACCTGCTCGCGCTGCCGATCCTGCTCGCCGCGCTGGCGGCGGCGGCGCTCGCCGGCCTGCACACTTTTCCGTGGACCATCTGGCTGCTGCCGCTCGCGCTGCTGCCGTGGCTGCTCGCGGCCGCGGGTGCGGTGCTCGCGGTGTCGGTGCTGGCGGTCCACTTCCGCGATCTCCGCGACCTCGTCGGCCACCTCCTCAACCTGCTCTTCTTCGCCTCGCCCATCATCTACACCCTCGACGGCCTCGAGCTTCCAGGCCCCCTCGAGCGCGCGCTCGCCCTCAACCCGCTCGCGAGCCTGGTGACGGTCTACCGCGACGTCGTCTTCACGGGGCGGGTGCCGACGCCGGGCGCGTGGGCGACCGCGGCGGCGGTCGGCGCGCTCGCGCTGTGGCTCGGCGCCGCGGTCTTCACGCATGGGCGGGAGACGGTGGTGGAGGCGGTGTGAAGGGGGCGATCCGCTTCGCGGGCGTGCGCAAGGTCTTCCGCTGGCGGGGCCCGCGGCAGCGCGCCGAGACCCTCAAGGGCGCGCTCTTCCGGCGCGGGCGGAGGCTGCCCGCCCGCGAGCACGTGGCGCTCGACGGCGTCGATTTCGAGGTCGCGCCCGGCGAGGCGGTGGCGATCATCGGCGCCAACGGCTCGGGCAAGTCGACCTGCCTCAAGCTCGCCGGCGGCATCCTGCGGCCGACCGCCGGCACCGTGGCGGTCGAAGGCAGGGTGACCGCGCTGATCGAGCTCGGCGCCGGCTTCCACCCCGAGATCACGGGCCGCGAGAACGTCCTCATCAACGGCATGCTCCTCGGGCTGACGCGGGCGGAGGTCGGGGCGCGGATGCCGGAGATCGTGCGCTTCGCCGAGCTCGGCGACTTCATCGATCAGCCGGTCAAGACCTACTCCTCGGGGATGTACGTGCGCCTGGGCTTCGCGGTCGCGGTCGCGGCCGAGCCCGACATCCTGCTCATCGACGAGGTGCTGGCGGTCGGCGACGAGGTCTTCACCCGCCGCTGCCTCGACCGCCTGGCGCGGATGCGGCAGCGGGGCGTGACGATGGTGCTGGTGTCGCACGACCTCGAGCTGGTGACGGCCTTCGCCGACCGCGCCCTCTACCTCGAGCGGGGGAGGGTGGCGGCCGCCGGCCCGGCCGACGCGGTGGTCGCGCGCTACCGCTCCGACGCCGCGGGCCTCGCGGCGCCCCCGGAGGCCGTGCGGGCGCCGGTGCGGGTGGTCGAGGAGGGTCGGCGCTGGGGCAACGGCGACGTCGAGATCCTCGCGGTCGAGGCGGTGGCCGGCGGCGGCCCGCTCAAGGTGCTGGCGAGCGGCGAGCCCTGCACCCTGCGGATCCGCTACCTGGTTCATCGACCGGTCACGGACTTCGTCTTCGGCCTCGCCTGGCACCGCGCGGACGGCACCCACGTCAGCGGCCACAACACCGAGCTCGCGGGCCTCGCGCCGCTGAGGCTCGCGGCCTCAGGCGAGGTCAGCTGCTCCTACGAGTCGGTGCCGCTCGCCCCCGGCGACTACCTGGTCGACGCCGCCGTGCACGCGCGCGACGGCCTCGCCTACGACTACTGGCGCGACGCCCTCCGCCTGCGGGTCACGGGAGCGGTGGAGTGGCCGGGGGTGTGGGCGCCGGCGCAGCGCTGGCGCTCGGAGGGGCCGGAGTGGGGCGCGGAGTGACGCGTCGCGGGAGCCTGCCGTCCCCGCACTGACGCTGTGCGTCACTTTTCGCCGGTTTCGGGCCCCTGAGAGCCTGGCACGCCCCTTGCACTAGCGGCCGGTCGTGAAAGGAGGCAGCAGAATGCGCAAGAATCGTGGTTTCACCCTGATCGAACTTCTCATCGTGGTGGCAATCATCGGCATCATCGCCGCGATCGCCATCCCCAACCTTCTGAACGCCATCAACCGCGGGCGTCAGAAGCGGACCATGGCCGACATCCGCACCATCGGCACGGCGATCGAGGCCTACGCGGTGGACAACTCGACCTACCCGGTCGTGACGACCGGCGCGATCGACTCCTCGATCGCGGCCTACGTCGAGCCCACCTACGTCAAGCGCGCCCCGCGCAACGACGGCTGGAACTTCCCGATGCGGACCCTGTCGGTGGCGCAGGGCTACACCGTCGGCGGCGCCGCCCGGGACAAGACCTTCACCAACACCGCGCTGACCGGCTACACCCTGGGGCAGACCACCAACATGGACTGCGACATCATGTACTCCAACGGCAGCTTCACCGTCTGGCCCGAGGGCATCCAGAACTAGTCAGGCTCGACGTGGTCGAACCTCCGGGGGCCTGCGAGGCCCCCGTTTTTTGTTCGTTATCATGGTTGGGTGAACCAGCCGCCGCACCCCGGCCCGACATCGCCCGCTCGCCCGGGCGCGCAGGTCGCAGCGGCCGACGAGGCGGGCCTCGCCACAGCCGCAGATCAGGCCACCCAGGCGAAGCCGATCGCACCGGTTCACGGCCTCCTGCTCGTGGTCGCGGCGTGGCTGGCCTGGCGCCCGGTCGAGACCTTTTCGTGGTCGGCCACCGTGGTCGCTGCGCCGGCGCTGGCGCTCGCGGTCTGGGCCTGGCGGCGGACGGAGCCCGCGGCCGCCTGGACCGCCTTCTGGGTGGCGGCCGGCGTCGCCGTCCTGGGGGGCCTGGGCCTCGCCGGCCGGGACCCCGCGGCCGCCGTCGCCGGAGCCGCTCTGGTGGCCGCGATCGCCGCCCTGATCTGGCTCGCCTCGCGGCAAGCGGCCCCCGAGGACTGGCCGGCGGTCCTGGCCCTGGCGGTGAGCGGCCTCACGCTGTGGGGCCTCGCGCAGCTCGCAGCGGGCCCGGAGCACGCCGAGGCGATTCTCGCCCAGCTGCCGGAGGCGCTGCACGCCGCGGCGCGCGAGCGCCTGGCGGCCGGCCGCGCCTTCGCCTCGCAACCGCTGCCGTCGCACCTGGCAGCGCTGCTCGGGACCGCGCTCCCGCTCCTCCTGGCGCGCCTGCGCTGGAGCTGGCGTTCCGTGCCCTGGGCACTGGGCACCGTCCTGTGCGTCGTCGGGCTGGCGGCGACCCGGTCGCCGATCGGGATCCTGCTCGCCCTCGGCGCCTGCCTCGGTCTTGCGGCCGCCCGCGGCGGCCGCGCCGTGCGGCTCGCGCTGGTCGCGCTGGCTGCGGTGCTCGCCGCGGCGGTGGCGGCGCGCGGCGACGTGCTCGAGCTCGATCCCGTGCGGCTGCGTCTCGACAACTGGCGGACGGCGGCCTGGGTGTGGTCGACGGCGCCGGCGGCGGGCGTCGGCTTCGGCGGCTTCGGTCAGGCCGCGCAGGCGGTGCCGCTTGCGGTCGGCAACCGGCCGCGCCACGCCCACTCGCTGCCGATGGAGGCTCTGGCCGAGCTCGGCCCGGCGGGCCTGCTGGCGGTGCTGGCGGCGGGCTGGGCGCTCGCCCGGCTGGTGCGCGACCTGTGGCCCAGGCGGCCCGAGCTCGCGGCGGCGATCGCGGTGGTGCCGGCCCACAACCTGGTCGACTTCTCGCTCGCCGGCTCGGGTGTCGCCCTGCCCTGGGCGGTGCTGCTGGGCTGGGCGTTGGCGGTGCGGGGCCCGACGCGGGCCGCCGGCGAGGGCCCGCGCGGCCGGCCTCTCGTCGTCGGGGTTGGGGCCCTCGCGGTCGCCGCCGCGGTGCTGCAGGCGACCTCGGTGACGGTGCTCGACGCCGCGGCCTCCCGGACGACGCCCGAGGAGCGCGTCGCCGGTGCGCTGCGGGCGCAGCGGCTGGCGCCGTGGCGGACCGAAGCCCTGCACCTCGCGGCGGCGGCGGCCCTCGAGTCCGGCGATCGGGCGCTGATCGACGGGGCGGCAGCCGCGCTCGAGAAGGCGCGCTGGCTGCAGCCGGGCTCGGCCGCGCTCGCCGGTTACCGGAGCCTGCTCGGCGAGGCCCGCGGGCACGGCCCGACCGCGGTCGCCGAGGCGTGGGCGGCGCAGCGGGCCCAACCCGAGAACCCGGCCCACAGCCAGCGCCTGCGCAGCCTCCTCGACCGCCTGCAGGACGACAGCCGTGCTCCGGGGCGCTGAGCTTCTGCCCCTTGGCGCGGCGGTCGCCGCGGCCCTCACCGCCGCGCTCGGCGGGGCCTTCTTCCCGGGCCAGCGGCTGGCGATCGGCCTCGTCCTGAGCGTGCTGGCGGCCTGCTGGGCCCTGCAGCGGCGGCGTCCGCCCCTGCGGCCCGAGGAGTGGGTGGCGCTCGCCGTCGTCGGCTGGGGGGTTGTATCGGCGGCGGCCGGCGCCGCGCCCCTCGCGGCGAAGGAGGCGCTCGCGGGCTGGCTGGTCGCGTGGTGGCTGTGGACCACCGCCCGCCGCGCGACACCGCGGGCCGGGGCTCTCGCGATGACGGTCCTGACGGCAGCAGCGCTCCTGGTCGCGGCCGGCGTCGCTGCCGAGGCGCTCGTCCTCGGCAGCGTCCGCGTCGGCGGCCTGCTCGAGAGCCCGAACGTCGCGGCCGCGCTGCTCGTGAGCACGCTGCCGCTCGTCGGGGCGCTGCAACGGGACCACGAACGAGGCCTGTGGCGAGCCGTGGGCGCGGCTCTCGTTGTCGCGATCGCACTCACCGGCTCGCGCGCCGGCCTGCTGGCGCTGCTCGCGGTCGGCGTCGCGCTTCTCCCCAACGGTCGTGCCAGGATCCTCGGTCTCGTGAGCGGCGCCGCCGCGGTCGCGGCTCTCGTCGCCTGGCGTTTCGCGAGCGCCCCCGAGGCCCTCGCCTGGTTCCGGCCGGCGATCTGGTTGGCAGTCCTGCGCCTGTGGGCGGCCCACCCGATTCTCGGCGTCGGCCCCGGCGGGCTCAGCGACGCCGCCGGACCGGTGCGGCTGCTGCACGCCGACCACGTCGGCCAGCACCCCTTCCTGATCACCTACGCCGAATCGTCGCCGCTCGGCCTCCTGGTGCAGGCTGGGGCGGTGGGCCTGCTGCTCGCGGCCGCGGCCCTTGCGATGTGGCTCCGGCGCGGCGCCCGGGACGGGTCTCTGAGCTCCCCAGCCGTTCGTTCGGTGGCAGCCGCGATCGTGGTCATGGCGGCCTTCCACGACTTCGTGGCCATCGAGGCCGTGCTGTGGTGGTGGGCGGTCGCGCTCGGGCTGGCCGAGGCCTCGACCGGGCGGGACGAGGCGCTCCCCGGGCTCGAGGTGTCGTCTGAGCCGGGACTGGCGGCGGCGCTCCGCGCGTTCATCGTGGCCGCCGTCATCCTGTGGAGCATCGTGCAGCCCGCCTGGGCGAGGTGGCTGTGGCAGGCCGGGCCGCGCACCGCGGCCACGGCCGCCCGCGCCCGCGCCGCCGAGCCGTGGCTCTCCGAGCCGCTCGACTGGCGGCTGCGGACGCTGCTCGCGGAGGAGCGCTGGACCTGGGAGCGGGCGGCGGAGGCTCTCGCCCTCGGCCGCGAGGCGGTGCGGGTCCATCCCGGCGCCTCTCGCCTGTGGCTGAACCTCGGCCAGGCGTGGTACCGCACGGCGACCGAGCTCGGCCCGTGGCCGGACGCCGTGGCGGGAGCGCGCGAGGCCTTCGCGCGGGCGACCGGGCTCGAGCCCCTGCAGCCGTGGGCGTGGCTGGAGTGGGCGCGGCTCGAGCGCGGGCTCGGCCGCCTCGACGAGGCGGCCGCGCTGGCGCGGCGGGCGGCGGCCGCGGAGCCGAACGCGGTCCGCGTGCAGCTCTTCCTCGCCCGCGTCGAGCTCGACCGCGGCAACCTCGAGCAGGCCCGCGCGGCCCTGCGCCAGGCGCAGGCGGCGAGCGCCCTGCGGACCCGAGCCGGGCTCTCGGCCTCCGAGCGCGAGCTCGTCGAGACCCCGGGCTGGCAGCTGCGCGAGCTCGAGGAGGCGCTGCGGTGAGGCTCCTCGAGCGGGTCGGCCTCTGGTGGGTCCCCCTGCTGCTGGCCCTGGCGCCGGCCGCCGGGCTCGCGCCCGCGCACCGCGACCTGGTCGACTTCTTCGCGCCGATGCGGGCGACGACCGCGGCCATGCTCCGGTCCGGCGAGCCGCCGTGGCTCAACTTCGCCAACGGCTGCGGCGAGGCCTGGTTCGCGAACCCGGAGACGGCGGTGCTCTACCCGCCGGCCTGGATCCACCTGGTGCTGCCGGCGCCGTGGGCCCTGAGCCTGGAGATCGCGCTCCACCTCGCGTGGCTGTCGCTCGGGGTCGGGCTGCTCGCCCGCGTGCTCGGTGCCGGGGCGGTTGGCCGCCGCGCCGCCGAAGCGGCAACCTGGGCGGCAGGCCCGGTGGTTTTCTCGGTGGGCGTGCTCAACAACCTCGAGACCCTGGCGTGGGCGCCGTGGATGGTCCTCGCCGCGCGCGCCGAGGGGGCGCGGTCGGTCGCCCTGGTCGCGGGGGCGACGGCCTTCGGCTGGCTCGGAGGCGAGCCCCAGATCTGGGCGCTTGCCGTCGTCCTCACCGTGGCGACCGCCCGCTCGCGGGCCCGGGCAGCTGCAGGAGTCGCGCTCGGGAGCCTGGTCGTGGCCGTCCAGCTGGTGCCGTTCGTCGCCTGGGTGCTGGAAGGCGACCGCGGGCCGCAGGCCGCGGCGTGGGCCCTGCGCGGCGCACTCGGCCCGGCGGACTGGGCCGGCCTCCTGGTGCCGGGGCTGGCGCCCGGACCGGGGCGCATGATCTACCTGGAGAGCCTCTTCCTCGGCGCGCCGCTGCTCGCCTGCGCGCTGCTCGGAGCCGGGCGAAGGTGGTGGCTGCTCGCGACGGCGGTCCTGCTCGGGCTGCTCGCAACCCTCCCCGAGCT
>JALOKS010000035.1 GCA_025456385.1 Thermoanaerobaculales bacterium
CTCAACCTGCGCAGCGTCGAGTCGGCGGCCGCGTCCTACCACCGCTGGGCGAGCCAGCTCATCCGGGCACCGATGGCCTTCGCCGGCGCCTTCGCAGCCCTCGCCCTCCTCCACCTGCTGCTCTTCGGCTTCCGCCCCGCCGCCCGCGAGCACCTGTTCTTCGCCCTCTTCGCGGCCGTCACCGCGGCCGGCCTGATGCTCGAGATCGCTATTTTCCAGGCCACCGACCTCGTCGAACGCCTGCAGCTCTTCCGCGTCAACGTCGCGATCTCCGTGGTCGCGGTGCTGGTCGGCCTGGTGCTGGTCCACCGGCTGTTCGGCCGCCGCCCGGCCTGGACCACGTGGCTGATCGCGGCCGGCGGCGCGGCGGCCGTCGCCTGGGTCTACACCTGGAACGCCTTCGCCACCGTCACGCCCCTCGAGGCCTTCTCCGTGCTCGCCTTCCTGGAGATGCTCCGGGTCTCGGTCACGGCGCTGCTGCGCCGCGAGCCCGACGCCTGGATGGTCGCCGGGGCCTTCGCCCTGCTGTCGGTGGTCACGATCGTCATCGGCCTCAGCCGCCTGCTCGGTCGTCCGATCGAGAGCTCCTTGATCTCCACCGCCTCGATGGTCGTCGTCGCGCTCGCCTTCTCGGCCTTCATCACCCGCCGCGCCGCGCGCACCGCCCGCGAGCTCGAGCAGCGCCTGGCCGAGGTCCGCGAGCTCTCGGCGCGGGCGCTCGAGCAGGAGCGGCGCGCGGTCCGTGAGGAGGGCGAACGCCGGCTCCTCGAGGCCGAAAGCAGGCGGCGCAGCGCGGAGCTCGAGGCTGCCCGTCGGCTCCAGCTCGCGATGCTCCCGCGCAGCGCGCCCGCCGTCCCGGGCTTCGACCTCGCCTACCGCATGCTGACCGCGACCGAGGTCGGCGGCGACTACGTGGATCTCCGCATCACGGACGCCGGGCGCACCCTGGTCGCCGTCGGCGACGCGACCAGCCACGGCCTCCAGGCCGGGATGGTGGTGGCGGTCGCCAAGAGCCTCTTCCAGGGGGTCGCGCCCGACAGCTCGCCGGCCGAGGTGCTGCAGCGGGTCGACGCCGGGCTGCAGGCCATGCACGAGCGCCACGCCAGCATGGCCATGGTGGTGGCCGCGATCGAAGGCCGCAGAATCGAGGTCGCCGCTGCGGCCATGCCGCCAGTCCTGATCCGCCGCGCCGCCAGCGGCACCGTCGAGGAGGTCATGCTTCCGGGGGTCCCGCTCGGCAGCCTCGCGAACGCCCGCTACCAGGCGCAGGAGCTGCGGCTCGCGGCCGGGGACATCGTGCTGCTGGTCAGCGACGGAGTGGTCGAGGCGGTCGATGCCGCCGGGGAGCCTTTCGGCTACGAGCGGCTGGCGGCGGCGCTGGCTGCCGCTCCAGACGGTACCGCCGAGGAGCTCGTCGGCGGCCTGGTCGGCGCGGTCGCGGGCTTCACGGGCGGCCGCCCGCTCGCCGACGACCTCACCGTCGTCGCGTTGCTCGCCCGCTGAGCGGCGCCGGGCCCGCATCGTCCCGCTCGCCGGCACCCCCTGACTCCCGACCCGCGCAGCCATCGACCCGGCAGCGATCTTTGCCGCACCATGACTTGACCTCACGCTCAACTGATATAAATTCTCTTTAACGATCGCACGACACAAGGTAAGCCGCGACCGCACGGTGGCGCGGCGAAGTTTGACCGGTGGCAGGCTGCTGCGCTCTCCGCGGTACCGACACCTCGGGACCTTCTGGTCCTGAATGGCGAGGGAGTCTCAGTCCCATGGCAATGGCGCAAGCCGTCCCCGGCAGCGGCCGACCGGATCGCGCCAGAGGCACGGGCACCCGCCGGCGAGCGGTCGCCACCACTGAACCGGAAAGGAGTGCGCCATGCCTGAATCTGATCGGTGCTCGGCCCTCTCACGCGTGAGCCCGCGGAACCTCCACCGGCGCTGGATCCGCCGAGTGCTCCTGCCGCTTGCCGGGCTCGTCCTCGGGCTCCTCGCCGCGCCGGCGGCGTCGTTCGCCGCCTGCACCGACGGCGACGGGGACGGCTACTTCGCCGAAGGCGGGTGCGGTACGCCCATCGACTGCAACGACGCGATCGCGGCCATCCACCCCGGAGCGGTCGAGCGCTGCGACGATGCGATCGACAGCGACTGTGACGGCGACCCGAACAGCGGCTACCCCAACCTCGGCGACGACTGCGCGCTCTGCACCGGCCCCGACTGCCCCTCCGGCTCCTGCGTCGGGCTCGAGCTCGGCGACCCCTGCGGCAGCTTCACGGGCGCTCTCTGCCTGACGGCGTCGCTGGCCTCAAACGGCTTCGGGGTGGTCTGCGGCCCGGGGGGAACCAGCGAGATCTGCGCGCTGCCGCTCAACCCGGTCGTCGCCTGGGCAGCCGAAGGGCTCGGCCTCGATAACCCCGGCAACTACAGCGCGGCCTCCTGCGGCGACGACGTCGACAACGACTGCGACAACCTCATCGATCTCGGCGACGACGGCTGCCAGGCAGCCGAGCGCTGCGACGGCCTCGACAACGACGGTGACGGCTTCGTCGACGAGGACTTCCCGCTCTCCGACCCGGGCACGGTCGGCAGCCTGTGCTCGGTCGGCATCGGCGCCTGCGCGAGCTCCGCGACCTGGGTCTGCGACCCCGACGGGCTCGACGCCAGCTGCGGCGCCCTGCCGGGCACGCCGGGCAGCGAGGGGGTCGCCTTCGGGCTGAGCTGCGGCAACGGCGAGGACGACGACTGCGACGGCCTCACCGACCTCGGCGACCCCGACTGCGCCGGCTTCGGCGACCCGGAGCTGTGCGGCGACACCATCGACAACGACGGCGACGGCTTCGTCGACGAGGGCTTCCCGCAGATCGGCCAGCCGTGCTCGGCGGGCGTCGGCGCCTGCACGACCATCGGCCAGCTCGTCTGCAACGGCTCCGGCACCGGCGTCGAGTGCGACGCCGCGGCGGGCGCACCGTCGGTGGAGAGCCCGGAGGCCGGCACCTGCACCGACCTGATCGACAACGACTGCGACGGCTTCACCGACGCCGCCGACACCGACTGCGGAGCGGCCTTCGCCGACCTCGGCGTCACCTGCTCGCTGCCCTGGGCCCGAGGCCGGCCCGGAGCGGACTGCAACGGCTGGCACCGGATCACCTTCGGCGCTGAAGCAGAGGGCGTCAGCCTCAAGGCCGACCTCCTCGCCCTCGCCAGCGACGGCTCGCTGCTCGGCATCATCGAGGACGTGGGCAGCGGCGAGGAGGCGCACCTCGCGAGCCGCATCGCCCCCCGCGACCTCAAGGTCATGACGGTCTCCAACCCCAAGGGCGACAAGCACACGGTCTTCGCGCCGATGCCGGTGCTGCGCGTCACCGGAAGCAATGGAACGACCCAGGACGTCGCCTACTGCGGCATCATGCCCTGGCTCGAGGTGACCGCGCCCGACGGCCAGACCATCTCGCTCAACGAGAGCAGCACCCTCGAGGTTGAGGGCTTCCTGCCCCTGGTCGACATCGACACCCTCGGCCTGTGGCTCAACGGGATCGACCTCGTGGCCGAGCTCGGCATCAATCCGGCAACCGACTTCCCGACCGCCGGTGGGGCGCTCTGCACCGCGCCCGGCGACTGCGTCGTCCAGATCGAGGCCGGCTGCGGCGACGGCAGCCTGGTGGACGTGGAGCTCCTCAACCTGCGCGTCGAGGGTCTGGACCGCGACCTGGCCTTCGACTCCAAGTCGGGGACCGAGCATCCCGACCAGGTCAACACCTTCTCCTTCACCGTCAGCGGCCTGCCGGCCGGCGGCCATGTCTTCTTCGCCAGCGGCGAGCCCCTGCCGCTGCCGCGGCGCCTCGCCGCGCAGTGCCTGATCGACGACCTCGCCGACGCCGGCACCGCCTCGGCCTTCGGCATCAGCATCGACGCACCGGAGGACCAGGAGGTCGTCGCCTCGGCCCCGGTGTGGGTCGAGGGCACGGTCTGCGGCGGCAACGAGATCGCGAGCCTGCGGATCCAGGGCAACGACCTGCCCGTGGGTTCGCAGATCTGCTCAGCCGGCGACGGCATGAGCAGCGCCGACGAGTGCGTGCTCGACTTCAGCGAGCCCGTCGACGCGACCGACCTCCAGGCCGCCGTTCAAGGGACCGCGGCCGGCGGCACCTTCCACCTCGGATCGAACCGGGTGATCGCCGACGCCACCGACGCCATGGGCAACCGCAGCTTCAACACCGAGGTCGTCTTCGGTCTCGGCTCCCTGCAGGCGCCGGCGAAGTCCGCGTCGTCGGAGGAGCGGGGCTTCTACGAGGCGGGCCGCGCCGCCGGCCGCCTGCTCCAACGCGAGGCCGCCGCGATGCAGAAGGCCCTCGGCGACGAGATCGACCCGGCCTTCGTCATCGGCCTCGAGCCGTCCGCGGTGCAGGACTTCTTCGACCAGAAGTGCCAGGGCGCGATCGACCAGTTCACGTCGCGGGCCCAGGCCAACCTCAGCGGCAAGGTCTTCGCCACCGTCGACTTCCAGCCCAGCTGCTCCTGCGACCTCAACGACGTGCCGGTGACGCTCGAGAGCGTGCAGTTCCCGGCCAACCCGGTCACGCCGCCAGGCTGCACCGTCAACTTCGAGAACGACCAGATCGGCGTCACCATCCAGCTGCCGGATATCAGGGTCCAGGTCGGCGCGCACCGCTCCTGCACGACCACGGGTCTGTTCGGCGAGTGCCTGGCCCGCACGAAGATCAACGTCACCGCGGTCAGCCAGATCACCGACCTCGCCTACTCGTTCGTGATCACCGAGAGCGGAATCGAGACGAAAGCGGCTCCGAGCCCCGACACGCGGGTCATGACCTGGCTGATCGAGGACCACGACGGCACCGAGCTCTTCTACGGCGGCCAGTGCAGCGGTGGCATCCAGAGCGGCGAGTTCTGCATCACCGACTCGCAGTGCCCGGGGAGCAGCTGCGACTGCGCGAAGAGTGACGGTCAGTGCACCAAACGCGGCGAGGGCGAGGGGTACAACCCGGTCACCGCCGACAGCAGCGGCATCGAGTGCTGGGGTGCCGACGTCTGCAACGCTCTGTCCGTGGTGGGTGCGATTCTCATCGAGGTCTTCACCCTCGGCTTCGCCGACGGCTTCGAGATCGTCGATATCGTCGACTTCGACTTCCAGTTCCAGGAGGACTTCCTGGCCGAGGTCAACGGCACCGAGCCCGACCCGCTGTCGCTCGAGGAGGTGGAGTACGACGCCGAGACGGTGGCCTCCTTCGACCAGGGGGCCTTCACGCCGGGGGCCATCGACGTCGAGATCGAGCCCTCCGGCCTCAAGATCGAGATCCCGGCGGCCTTCGAGTCCCAGAGCGTCGACCCCTCGGCGCCGGTGACCCCGGGGGCGGTGCTCACGCCCGCCGTCGGGCCCACCATCTCGGCTCTGGTCAGCTCCGGCGACGAGATCTCGGTCGGAATCGCCGATGACGTCTTCAACCAGCTCTTCGCCTCCATGCGGCAGGCCGGCTCGCTGAAGGCCTTCTGCACCGATCTCGACGGGCTCACCGTCGACAGCCTGCTGCCGGCCGACGTCGATGGCGGCTGCGACTCGATCGGCCTCGACGACGGCGACGAGAGCACGGGCGACGCCATCGCCCAGGGCATCTGCCACGCCGTCCGCGGCGCCGACTGCTCGAGCCTCAGCGGCCCGGTCACCGAGGGCGCCTGCACCGGCTTCTCCGGCGGCGACTGCACGACCCTCGGCCTGGTCGCCAAACCGATCTGCAACTCGGTGCCTGCGCGGAGCCTCCGCTCCGACGACTCGGTGCTGCTGTGCGCACGGCAGGACATGGAGCCGCTCCTTCTCTTCCAGGAGGACGACGCCACCGACACCACCGTCGACACCGACCTCCTGCTCAACGACACCAACATCGTCTTCGCCATCGACAAGGCCAACGACGGCTACACCGGCGAGCTCGAGGACCTGCTCGGCTGCTTCGGGGCCGAGGGCGACGCCGCCCCGGACTGCCTGCTCTACGCGGTCTGCCTCGACCTCACGCTCAAGACCACGATGGGCATCGACAACACCACCTGCACGCCGACCCAGACCGGCTTCGTCTTCAGCCTCAACGAGGTCATCAAATCCGGCGTGCAGCCGGGTGTCATGTGCAGCGCCGCCACTGAAGCCGACGATCAGCTGGTGACCGGCGCCGGCATCGACAGTGTGGTCGTCGACACGGTGGCCAGCGCGGCAGAGGCCTTCACGCCGCCGTTCTGCGCCGACGGCCTCAGCCTCGGCGGGGTGCTCGACTTCACCAGCCCGGATGCCAAGATGTTCGCCATCACCACCGACGAAGCGACCCCGGGCTTCGCGGACTTCCTGTTCCTGACCGGCAGTCTGGGGCCGCCATCGCCCTGAACCACTGATCGGCCGACCATGCGCCCCGGCCCCGTGGCCGGGGCATTTTCATGCCTGGGATCGACCCTCAGCCGCCCGAGCGGTCGCGGAGCCGGGCGCGACTACGGCCGCTCCGGCTCGATCTTCTCGGGCTCGACCCGCCGGCCGCCGTCGCGCGGCCGCTGACCGTCGCGGTCCGGCATCGGATGGCGCTCGAAGAACTCCCACATGAGCTCGTTGGCCGATACCTCCTGCGACAGCGTGCCGCCGCAGATCTTCTCGGCCGGGTACTTGCGTCCGCCCGGCCAGGCGTGGCCGCCGCCGGCGATCGTGCACAGGGTGACCTCTCCGCCGTCGCGGCAGCCGCCGTGGGTCGCGCAGGTGACGTTGGCCTTCTGGTAGCTGATCGTCGACCTGCCGTCGCAGCCGTTGATCTTCATCCACTGCGACACGCTGCTGTCGACCGAGCGGAAGGTGCCCGCGTCCTTCGACTTGCCGGCCCCACCCGCGATCGGCGCGCACTGGTCGGCGGTGCCGTGGAAGTGGAGGATCGGCACCGGGCGCGAGGGCCGGCAGTCCTCGATGCCCATCGGTCCCGCCACCGCCGCAACGGCGGCGATGCGGTCGGAGAGATCGCAGGCGAGCCGGTAGGACATCATGGCGCCGTTGGAGTGGCCGGTGGCGTACACCCGCGCCGCATCGACGCAGACGATCTTCGCCAGGTCGTCGAGCAGCGCCTCGACGAAGCCCACGTCGTCCACCTTCTGGTCGCGCGCGAAGCCGCAGCAGCTGCCGGCGTTGAAGGTCAGGAACTTCTTCAGCCGCCCGCTGCCTGCCGGGTAGACGGCTATGAAGCCCGCACGGTCGGCGGTGTCGTTCATGCCGGTGAGCTCGACCTGGGACGAGGGGTTGCCGCCGCCGCCGTGGAAGTTCAGCACCACCGGCATCCGTTCACCGCTGCGGTAGGACGGAGGCACGTGGATGAGGTAGCTCCGCTTCCCGCCCCCGACGCTGAGGTCCCGTTGGTACTCGCCCGGGCCGAAGGGAGACTCCTCACAGCTGCCCGGCAGCCGGTCGATGGCCTTGAGCTCCGACGCGCAGGCGGTTCCCACCGACCACATCAGGAGGCCGCACCCGAGCCCGACGAGAAACTGCGCCGCGCGTCCGTCCGAGATCGTCGCCATGTCGTCCCTTCCTTTCGAGGTGTCGGCACCGGCCGCAGCCCTCCGGCGCCCGCTGTCACCTGGTATACGATTGGAGCCGAGTTCGCATCCCTGCTCAACCCAGGTCCGCTGGCTCGCCGGCGCCGGACGCGGGCGCCGGGCCGCGCTTCCGCCGCGTCCGGAAGGGTGCGATCACGCCCCGCTCCATCACCGCGTCTGGCGGCAGCGCGAGCATGAAGACGATCAGCTCGGCGACCCGCTCGGGGGCCAGGGAGTCGGGTGGGGCCGGCAGCCGGTTCTGGTGCCAGAGGGGCGTGGCGACCGCGTCAGGGATCACCACCTGAACACGGATGTTGTGGTATCGCACTTCCTCGGCCAGCGCCTCGCTGAGGCCGATGATGCCGAACTTCGAGGCGCTGTACGCGGCATCGAGGGCGCGGCCCTTGAGGCCCGAGGTTGACGACACGTTGATGATCTGGCCGCTCCGCTGCCGGACCATGTCAGCCAGCACCGCTCGGTTCGACAGGAAGGTCCCGGTGAGGTTGGTGCCGATGACCTGATCCCACTCGTCGATGCCGACCTCCGCCAGCGGTCGCGGCGGGCACCCTCGGCCACGCAGAATCCCGGCGCAGGCGACCAGGATGTCGATCCGGCTGAAGCGCTCGCGCACCCGCAGCGCCATCTCCGTCATCGCCTGCTCGTCGGCCACGCTCAGGCGGAGGCCGAGGACCTCGGCGCCCACGCCGGCTGCGATCTCCGCCACCGTCTCGTCGATTGCCTCCTGGTTGAGGTCAACGACCACGATCCGGGCGCCGCGTCGAGCGAGCGCGGAGCAGGTCGCGCGGCCGATCCCGCTCGCCCCTCCGGTCACCACCGCGACTCTGCCTGCGATCATCTCGTCATCGCTCATCGCCGTTCTCCCCGCTCGCTTTCGTCACCCTCGACCGTCACCGCGGCGTTGCAGCAGACTCCGAGTGCCGCGATCAAGGTCTCCGGCATCGTCGCGTCGCCGGCCTGGCACAGGTGCCACACCGTCACCGCTGCGACCCGTTCCGGCGGCAGGCTGCGCCGCCTCCCCGCCCCGAGGCTGGTGCGGGCGATCAACGCCGACTCCACCGCCTCCGGCAGCAGCACCTCGACGCGGATGCCGTGCCGGCGCACCTCCTCCGCGAGCGCTTCGGACAGGCCCCGCACGCCGAACTTCGAGGCGCAGTAGGCCGCGCCGAAGGCCTGGCCGTGGAGGCCGCCCCGGGCGGAGGAGATGTTGACGATCCGGCCCCGACCCTGGCGGACCATCATCGGCAAGACCGCCCGGTTGCTGAGGAACACCCCCTTGAGATTGGTGTCGATCACCGCGCTCCACTCCGGGAGCGGCAGGCGCGAGAAGGCATGCGGAACCGCCCGCCCGTCGCTCCCCGCGGTGCCGATGCCGTGCGCCGTCACCAGCGCGTCGGCGCGGCCGAAACGTTCCTCCACTGCGACGGCCATCGTCCGCATGTCCGCCTCGCTCCGGACGTCGAGGCCCAGCAGAAGCGGCTCCCGACAGCGAGCGGGTGAATCCACGCCGAGCCGGACGCGGTCCCCGGTCTCCTCGAGCCGCGACCTGTCCCGCGCCACGGCCACGACCTGCGCGCCCTCCTGTGCGGCGGCGACGCAGATCGCCCGCCCGAGGCTCCCACTCGCTCCGGTGACGACCACGACCTCGCCCTCGAGCCTCGTGCCCGTCGCCCCGGGCGCCTGCGGACCCGCGATCCCCATCGCCTCAGGCCTTGGCGCCGGCCACCTCGAGCCACAGCCGCGACACCCGATCGAGGCCGACCGCCTCGAGGGCGGGTCGGGCAGTGGCCTGCAGGGCGTGGCAGGCGAGCTCCACCGGGTAACCGCTGAGGAGGACCTCCGCCAGGCCGGCGTAGCTGCCCACCGACTCGAAGCTCTCCTGGCACATCTCGATCGGCCTTTCGCGACTCGGTTGCAGCATGAAGCCGTGCCGCGCCAGAGCCTCCTCGTACTGGCCCGCCGACAGCCAGGGGTGCTCCGCCGAGCGCGGCCTGGTGCCCCGCGTGCGCGGCGGCCCCGAGCCCGGGCTGCTCCCGCCCCCATGCCCGTTCTTCTGCGCCCAGCGCAGCGCCTCCTTCATCCACTGCAGGTAGAAGCGCTCGGTGCCCGGCGCAAAGGTTCCCGCGTAGAACGAGGTGTTGAAGGCGAAGATGCCGCCCGGACGGAGCACCCGGGCCACCTCGTCGAGGAGCAGGTCGAGGTCCGGCAGGTTGTGGATCGCGTTGCCCATCACCACGACATCGAAGCTCTCGGCTGCCAGCGGCAGCCGGTCGGCTGAACCTTCGACCAGCAGCAGGCGGCTGCTCTCGCCTGCGTTTCGACCGCCGACCCGCGTGCGGGCGATGGCCAGCGACTCGCGGCTGAGATCGAGGCCGACGACGGCAGCAGTCGGCTCCAACCTGAGAATCTCGGCGGCCAGGTTGCCTGTTCCGCAGGCCAGGTCGAGTGCGGTTTCTATCCGCCCGAGACCGATGTCGCTGATGAAACCGCGGTTCAGCTCCAGGTACTCCGGGCGGTCGGAGAAGGGCTCGTACGAGGTGTTGAAGCTTGCCCCATTCATGTCGATGCCTCCTGTCCGTAGTCTCTCCGAGGTCTCCGGCGGCGCCCAGAACCGATTCACGACGGCACTCGTCCGTTGCGTTGCATCCACACCTCGAGGCCGCCTTCCGTGTTGAGCTCGTACTGCCAGCCATTCCCGCGCCTCACCGCGACCTCGGGCCCGAAGGGGTTGGCCGTGCCCACGAACAAGCCGGCCGGCGAGGCGGTCATGGTCCGCGCTCCGTAGTTGTAGGGGTTCCCGAAGCCCGTGCGCGTGACCAGGTTCCAGGTCACGCCGTCCGTGCTCGACCACAGATCGAAGCCGCCCTCGGCGCCGACCACGGTCTCGGCACCGACCCGGCGCAGCCACTTCGTCACCCTTTCCCCGGTCGCGAAGCGCAGGAAGATGCTCGAGTCGAAGGTGCCGACGTACAGCCGGCCGGCATACGACGCCATCGACCAGATGTAGCCGATGAAGAAGTTGTTGAAGCCCGGACCGAGGCCGCTCGAGGGCGCTTTGAAACCCTTGCGCGTCTTGCGCGGGCTGCCGACCACGAGGTCCCAGCTATCGTCCGGATGGATGCGGATGACCTCGGCTGCTGCCGGCCCGACCCCGAAGTTACGGTCGTAGCCCCCGTGCTGGATGCCGCTGCCGACGTAGAGCGCGTCGCCGTGCACACACATCGAGGTCACGCCCTCGTTGAGCGGCCCGCGGTAGGCGCCGCGCTCGACGACCCTGCGCCAGCGGTAGGGCGGCTTACCCTCGGCGTCCGTGCGCCAGACCTCGTAGCCCCGCTTCGGGTTGGTGGTACCGGCGTACAGCTGCCCGTTGAAAACCTCAAGCTCGAAGATCGAGCGGTTCTCCACGTCCCCGAAGCCCGGCTTGCTGACCTCCTGCCACGCGCCGGAGTCGAGATCGCGACACTCGAGCACCGCCGGCCTGCTGGACACGTTCCAGGCCCGCGCCATGCCCGCGGGCGAGGTGAAGAGACGTCCGCGGAAGGCGGCGAGAGCTCGGAAGGAGACGACGTCGGGGTCGCCGAGCCCGGGCACGGACCAGGGCTCGAAGTCGACTCCGTTGGCCGACCGCAGGAAGTGAGCGCCGATGCCGCGGGAGGCCGAGGAGCCGGCGCTCACGAACAGCGACGGCCGGGCCTCTCCGTCGCCCCGGCACACCGCCATGCCGCGGTACCCGAGGTCGCGCGCCACCTCCTTGCCGCCGCGACCGCTGATGATCGGCGAGATGTACGCCCGCTGCCATCGTGCCGAGTCCGGGCTGTAGCGCCAGATCTGCGCGCGAAGGTCGAGGGAGAAGAGATCGCCAGGCACCGGGACCGGCCACGGGTCGAGCGCGGCGGGAGTCTTGGGCGGCGCCGCCCGGACCAGGCAGAGGGTGTGCACGGTCGTGCCGACATAGAGGTGGTCCTGAAACCAGGCCATCGAGTGGGCGTAGGTGTTGTGGCCGCAGCCGAAGCCGTGCGACGCGATCCGCTCGAAGCGGCCGACGGTTGGATCAGGCTCGAGCGGCTGCATGTCCGACCTCGGGGTCCGCTCCGTGTGACTGAGCGAGGATGAACGGTGCCACGTGCTCCACGAAGGTCGCCGGCTGCAGGAATGGGTGGAGGTGCCCGGCCCCGCGCAGCACCACCGTCGAGCAGCACTGGAGATGGCGCTGCAGCTCGCGGCCGCTCTCCATGCAGCACGAACGCTCACCGTAGATCGCGAGCGCCGGGTGGGGCAGCTCCCGCAGGCGTTCGCGGGTGAGGCCGGCCACGGCGTTGAAGTCCTGGCGCGCGGAGGTCGTCTCCATCAGCCGGAGCCAGCGGTCCAGTTTGCGGCTGCTGCCGTCGCGGATGCCGAAGAAGCCCATCGGCCCCGCCTGCCCGAGCGTGCCCGGGCCCTTCGCACCCATCGAGTCGAGAAGCTCCTCGAGGACCGCGAAGGCCACGGCCGGAATCGTCGGCGGGAGGACGAAGCCGAGCTCCTCCAGGGCCGCTCGAACACCGCGCCAGCGCTCGTCGTCATGGCGCGGCAGGCGCGGCTGGAGCTCGTTGACCCTGGCGTCGGCGAGGGTCAGCGACCGCACCCGCTGCGGCTGGCTCACGGCGAGGTGGAGCGCGACGGAGCCGCCGAAGCTGTGGCCGACCAGGTGGGCGCGCTCGATTCCGAGGTGGTCCATCAGCGCCGCGAGGTCGCCGGCGAGGTCAGCCGAGGTGTAGCCGCGCGTCGGCGTTCCGCTGTAGCCGTGGCCGCGGAGGTCGAAGGCGGTCACCCGGAAGCTTCGGCTCAAGAGGCGCATCACGCCGAGGTACCAGAAGGCGAGGTCCGAGGCGAGGCCGTGAACCAGGACCACCTCCGGCCCGCTGCCGGCGCGGACGTAGTGGAGGCTCAACGCACCGAGGTCGGCTTTGGCCATGCCCGCGGCCCCTCAGAGATAGCCGAGCGCCTTGAGGCGCTCCATGATCAGGGCCTCGTCCTCGGCCGCCGCCTCGGCGTCGTCGGCCTGCACCGGAAAGGCCCTGGGCTCCTCGGTCGGCGGTCCGGTCCGCACCGGATCGGCTGCCAGGCTCTCCGGCGTGAAGGCCGCAACGGCCACGGCGCCCTCGAAGTCCCCGGGGACCGCGAGCCCCAGGCTGTGGAGCACGGTCGGCGCCGTGTCCGCGATCGCGAGCGGGGGAAGACGCAGGCCCTGTCGCAGCCCTCGGCCTCCGGCGAGGAAGATGCCCTCGGGGCGGTGGATCCCGGCCACGTCCTCGCGCGCCTTCAGAACCGCGGGCGACCGCATGACGCTCATCGAGCAGCCGTCGCGGAGGATGAGGCTGAGGTCCGGGGCCTGGTCCGAGTGCCGGCCCGGAAAAGCCTCCGCCCGATAGAGCACTCTGTCGACCACCTCCCGGCCGGTCGCCGGGTCGACCTCCCGCAGCAGGCTCTCGCCGAGCCGGCGGCAGAACGCCTCGTAGTCCGCCGGGGGAACTCCGGGTTGGCCGGCAGCGGATGCCGAGCGCACGTACAGGCCCACGCTGCCGGCGGTCAGGGCGCAGACCGAGGTGTGCTCCCAATCGAAAAGGCTCGCGGGGTCGGCGTGGCCCTCGACGTTGAGCTGATCGCCGTCACGGGCATCCACGCCCTCGGTCCACCTCAGGTAACCCTCACGCTCAAGCCACGAGTTGACGAAGAAGATGTGGCGGGTGTCGCGGAAGCCGTGGTCCGACACCATGAACACCTGCGCCTCGCTCCCCGCGAGCTCGACGATCTCAGCCAGAAAACCGTCGAGCTGGTGGAAGTAGTCGCAGCAGAGCTCGCGGATGCCGAGCTCCCAGCCGCTCGCGGCCCCCGCCGCGAGACCGGGCTCGAGGAATCTCCAGCACAGGTGCTGCAGCTTGTCGACGCCGTCGAAGAGCACGGCGAAGAGATCGGCCGGATCCTGCTCCATCAGGTAACGCACGATGCTCATCCACTGCCGCTCGCGTCGGATGTGGAAGCGGATCCACTCCTCGTACTCGCCGTGAGGCAAAGCCTGCAGCG
>JALOKS010000246.1 GCA_025456385.1 Thermoanaerobaculales bacterium
CCGCCGACCGCGACGCCGACCTGGACCGCGACGCCGCCGCCGCCGACCGCGACGCCGACCTGGACCGCGACGCCGCCGCCGGCGACCGCGACGCCGACCTGGACCGCGACCCCGCCGCCGGCGACCGCGACGCCGACCCGGACCGCGACGCCGCCGCCTCCGACCGCGACGCCGACGCGGACCGCGACGGCGACGCCGACGCACCCCACCGTCACACCGACCTGGACTCCCACGCGGACGTCCACGGCGACACCGACCCGCACCGCGACGACGACGCCGACGCACCCCACCGTCACGCCGACCCGAACCCCGACCCGGACCGCGACGCCGCTGCCGGCGGCAACGGCGACGCGCACGCCGACCCGGACGCCGACGGTGACCAGAACCCCGACCCGCACCCCCACCGCCACCCGGACCCCGACGAAGACCCCGACGCGCCGCCCGACGGCGGCGCCGGCCACGCCGACCCCGGGCACGGGCAGGCAGCCGAAGGTGATCGTCCCGGTGATCGTGCACGCCGAGGGTGTCGGCGGGACGGTCTGGCGCTCGGACGTCGTGGTCGCCAACCGCGGCTGGCAGGCGCAGCGGCTGCGCTTCAGCTACGTCAACCCCGACAAGGTCGAGTTCGCTGCCACCCGCACCCTGCCGGCCTTCGCGACCCTGATGCTCGAGGACCTCGTGGCGAACCTGTTCGGCGCGGGCAGCGGACGCGGCCCCCTCTCGGTCGAGGTGCTGACCGAGGGCACGCAGCCGCCGGCCGTGGTGGCCCGGGCCTACGCCGAGAGCTCCTCCGGAAGCCTCGGCTCCGGACTTTCGGCCGATGTGCAGCCGGCCGCCGCGGCCGTCAGCATGCCCGGGCTCGTCCACGACGGCGAGCTCCGGACGAACATCGCGGTCACGGCGGGTGAGGTCGACGTGGTCGCGACCTTCGAGCTCTTCCGGGGCCTGGAGGGGAAGGTGGCGGGCGGCGTGCAGCGGTCGATCGCCGCCCGGTCCCAGGACCAGTGGACGCTCGCCCAGCTGTTCCCCGGCAAGGCGCTCGCCGGCGTGGCCATGACGGTCAGGACCACTCTCACAAAGCCTGCGATCGTTCTCGCCTCCCTCGTTGACAACGCCTCGACCGACTCGGTGCTCTACCTCGGCGGCCGGCCCGAGATCTCGTGGCTCGTCCCGGTCGTCGCCCGCGCGCCGGGCGCTGGAGGCACCTTCTGGAGCTCGTCGGTGTCACTGTGGAACTCCACCGGTTCCACCGCCTGGGTCGACCTCGAGTACCTGCCGGAGGCGACCGACAACTCCGGCGGCGGCATCCTCGCGGCGCCCCTGCGGCTGGAGCCGAACGCCACCCTGGTCCTCGACGACGTCCTCCGCAACTGGTTCGCCACCGACAGCGGCAAGGGTGCCCTGGCGATCGAGGCGACGCAGCCGATCACGGTCACGTCGCGGGTGTTCACCGCCGGGCCGCGCGGCGGCAGCTCCGGCAACGGCGTGCGGGCGGTGCCGGCGTCGTCGCTGCACGCCGGCGACCGGGTGCTGCCGGGGGTCCGCACCACCGGCGGCTTCCGCACCAGCGTCGGCCTGGTGAGCGGTGGCCGCGGCGTGAGCTTCGTCGTCGAGCTCCGCGGCGCGGACGGCAGCCTGCTCGCGAGCCGGGCGGTCGATGTGCCGCCGCGGTCCCTGCGCCAGTGGACGGTGCAGCAGCTCTTCGGCAGCGCCTTCCGCGCGCCCGAGCCCGCCGGCTCGCTGCTGGTGTCGGCGGACGGCCCCTTCCTTGCCTACCTGACGGTGATCGACGGCAGCTCGCAGGACCCGGTCTTCGTGATGCCGCAGTAATCCCTCGGCGCCGGGCGCCGAGGGATTACGGCGTCCCTCGCTCACTTCGTTCGCTCGTGACGAGGGAGCACGGGGTGGTGACGCGATGCCAACGCGCGCCGAGCACAGGACAGTTTCCAACCAGCTCGTGCGATCAACGCGGAGCTCACGCGGTGAAGGGTTGGGAGGCCAAACGCCACGACGATTGGCGGCGAAGCTCCCACCCGGGCCGAGGTGGGGTCGCGGCTGAAAAATTCGAAATTCGAAATTCGAAATCCGAGATTCTAGGCCGTCCGCATCGCCTCCAGCTGCTCGGCGACGATGCCCTCGAACAGCGGCACCTTGTAGGCGTTGTCCGACAGCGGCTCGGCGCCGTCGACGGCGGCCGCGGCCGCCGTCGCGATCGTGGCATCGTCGAGGGCCCTGCCGGTGATCGCCGCCTCCACGCCGCGCGCCCGCCACGGCACCGGGGCCGCCCCGGCAAGGAAGATCCGCGCCGAGGCGACGGTCTCGCCGTCGAAGACCAGGGCGAGGGCGACGCCGGCGAGCGCGAAATCCCAGGCGCCGCGGCTGCGCACCTTGCGGTAGGCCGAGCGCAGACCCGGGGGCGGCGCGGGGAGGACGACGGCAGTCAGAATCTCCGCCGGCTCGAGCACGGTTTCGCGCCGCGGGTCGACGGCGGGGGGCACGTGCAGTGCCTCGACCGCCACCGAGCGGCTCCCCGCGGGCCCGCTGACGCGGCACACGGCGCCGAGGGCGGCGAGGGCAGGAGCGGTGTCGGAGGGGTGGACGATGAAGCAGAGCTCGCCGCCGAAGATGCAGTGGTAGCGGTTCTCGCCCTCGTAGGCGAAGCACCTCTCGCCGCCCTTGCGCAGGCAGTCGAAGTCGCCGCGGTAGTACCAGCAGCGCGGCTTCTGGCAGAGGTTGCCGCCGAGGGTGCCCTGGTTGCGGAGCTGCGGGCTCGCCACCGCGGCCGCCGCGTCGGCGAGCGCCCGGTAGCGGGTGGTGATCGTGGGCTCGGCCGCGATCTCGGCGATGGTCGTCAGCGCGCCGATCGCGAGGCCGCCGTCGCCGACGGGGCTGATGCCGCGCAGCTCGTCGATGCCCGACAGCGAGACCACGGTGTCGGTCGCGAAGACGCCGTCGCGCAGGCAGCCGATGAGGTCGGTGCCGCCGCCGTGGACCCGCGCCGGGCCGCGGCCGAGCGCCGCCACCGCCTCGCCGACGGTCGCTGGACGGAGGTGGGCGAACTTCGGAAGCATGGTCATCCCTCCTTCCGCCGCTCGGCGAGGAGCCGGGCGAGCCGGGTGGGGTTGATGGGCGTGTCGGCGACCCGCAGCCCGGTGGCGTGGGCGACCGCGTTGGCGACCGCGGCTGCGGTCGGGATGGTCGCCGGCTCGCCGAGGCCCTTGGTGCCGGTGGTGTTGAACTCGACATCGGGGACGTCGATGGGCAGGCAGAGGTGCTCGGCGGCGACGTCCGACATCGTCGGGACCTTGTAGTCGTGGAGGTTGGCGTTGACCATCTTGCCGGTCTGGCGGTCGAGCACCCGTTCCTCGGTCATGGCGAGGCCGACGCCCATCGCGATGCCCCCGAAGACCTGGTTGTCGAAGGTGAGCCGGTTGAGCACCCGACCCGAGTCGTGGGCGCCGAGGAAGCGCAGCAGCCTGAGCTCGCCGGTGCGGGTGTCGACCTCGACCTCGCAGAACTGGGCGGCGAAGGGCCAGGTGACCGTGCTCTCGGGGTTCGGCCCGCGGTAGCCGGTGCCGACCACGACGCCCTGCCGCCCGAGGCGCTCGAGCGCGGCCACCGCGACCTTCTTCTCCGGGTCCGTGCGGCTGGCGATCGTGCCGTTCCGCAACGCGAGGTCGGAGGTCGGCAGCTGCAGCTGGTGGGCGGCCATCTCGATGAGCTGCTTCCGGACCTCGAAGGCTGCGGCCCGCACCGCGGGCGAGTCGGAGGGCACGGTCTTGCTGCCGCCGGAAGGGGTGGCGTACTGGGTGGTGCCGGTGTCCGCGTGCTCGATCTGGATCTGCTCGAGGGGCACCCCGAGCTCCTCGGCGACGATCATCGCGGCCCAGGTCTTGGTGCCCGTGCCGATGTCGGAGGCGCCCATGTTGAGGTTGGCGCTGCCGTCTGCGAAGAGCTTGACGATGACCGTCGACGGCGGCCCGCCCGAGTAGCCCCAGAAGCAGCAGGCGACGCCGGCGCCGCGCGTCACGGCGCCGTCACCGCCGCGCCGTGCGCGGGCTTCCTTCCAGCCGAAGGCCGCCGCGCCCTCGCGCAGGCAGGCTGCGAGCTGGTTGGAGGTGTAGGGGAGGCCGTCGTTCACCTGGGCGACCTCGGGCAGGTTGCGGAGCCGCAGCTCGACGGGGTCGAGGTCGAGCGTGTCGGCGAGCTCGTCCATCGCCTGCTCGAGGGCCCAGGCGCACTGCGGGAAGCCGGGCGCCCGCATCGGCCGCGCCCTGCCGGCGTTGGTGAAGACGGCGACGTCCTCGGTGCGGACGTTGGCGCAGCGGTAGAGGAAGGCGGCCATGGTGCTGGTGCCGGCGCCGGCGGGGTAGGCGCCGGCGCTGCCGAGGCTGCGGTAGTCGATGGCGGTCAGGGTGCCGTCGCGGCGGGCGCCGACCTTCACCGTCATCGTGTTCGCCGGCCGGTTGCCGGTGACCCGCATGCAGTCCTCTCGCGGGAGGAAGACCTTGACCGGCCGCCCGCTCG
>JALOKS010000247.1 GCA_025456385.1 Thermoanaerobaculales bacterium
CGCCCTCGACCTCGCCTACATCGACCAGTGGTCGCTGTGGCTCGACCTCAAGATCCTGCTCAGGACGGTCCCCGCGGTGCTCTCGACCCGCGGGGCCGCGTGAGGAGTTGTCAGTTTTGAGTTTTGAGATTTGAGTTCCCGACCACTCGACAATTCGTCGGGCGGGTGGGGGCTAACTCGAAACTCAAAACTCAACACTCAACATTGCTCGTGCGGGCGGGTGGTGGTCAGTCTTCCTCGAGCGCCTCGAGGCGCTGCGGGTTGACGAAGAGCCGCGGGTCCCAGGGTCCGTAGATCTTCGGCGTGACTCGGGTCAGCCGGGTGGCGCCGCTCTCCTGACCTGCCAGGTTCATGCCGACGGCCAGGATCTGGGAGGGGACCCGAGCTCCGTTCACCTCGTCGTACTTGAGGATGCGGTAGCGCATGCCCATCGGCTGCACCTCCTGGTACTCCACCGAGGGCAGGAAGTCGACCGCCAGGACCGAGGCGTCGTCCTTGGCGACCACCACCCGCCAGGTCGTGGTCAGCACCGGGCTCATGAAGAAGCCCTTGGCGAAGGGGACGAGGAGCGCCCAGGCCGGACGCCCCTCCCAGGTTGTCTCGGCGACCTCCTTGACCCACACCCCCTCCATCCTGAGGCTGTAAGGGAGGAGCAGCGGGAACAGGGTCTGATTGAGGGTCCGCGCCGCCATCCCCGGCGTCTGCGGCCGGTCGTCGAGGACGCCCTTGGTCGTCGACCAGCCCTCGCCGCCGCCGCGGGCCACGACGACCTCGCCCGGCAGCTGGAGGCGGGCGTTCTGCAGGTTCGCGGTGTCGACCCAGGCGGTGTAGCGGTTGCGGCTGGTCGTGCCGTCGTTGCGGGTCTGCTCCTCGTCGACCGCGAGCTCGAGGACGCCGATCACCGAGAAGGCGTCGCCGCCGAGGGCCGCCAGCACGCGGTCGGCCACCTCCTCGGGGGTCGGGGTGGCCGCCGCGGCAGTTCCTGCCGCGGCCAGGATGAGGGACAGGGCGCAGGCGATGGATCGTGAGATCATGAGCGAAACTCCTTGCAACGGCGCGCCGTTCCGGCGCGGCCCGGCGAGCCGGTCGATTATAAAGCAACGAACGTGCCAGTCGCAGCTCTCGGCAAGGAAAGCGGGGGCGGCCGGATCGGCCGCCCCCGCACGTGTGACTTTCAGCGCGGGACGCCTCAGTTCGGTGCGCCCATCACCTTGCGCTGCGCCGGGATGAAGATCGCGTCCTGGGTCCGGTTGTCGATCTCGGTCGCGTAGGCCGCGAGGCCGTTGCCCGCCGTCACCTCGATCTCGAGCGACGCGGTGCCGGTCAGTTCCGCCACCCCGAAGCGCTCGGCGAGGTCGAACTGACGCAGCACGCCGGGAGCGAGCATCAGATCGAGGGGCTCGCCGACCGCCGCGCCCGAGAGATCGATCAGGGTCAGGCGGACGCCGATCCAGAAGTTCTCGTCGGTGTTGAGGAGGGCGAGGTTGGTGCGGAAGCCGAGGCTCTGATCGGCAGAGTTGGAGACGCCGACGATATAGGCGGTCTCACCGAGCTTCAGGAGATCACCGTCGGCAAATGTCCGCAGGCCGAGGCCGTAGGTGCCTCCGTCGAGGGCGAGGTTGTAGGTCCGCGCCGCCACCTGCGGCGCCGGCCCGCCGTCCTCACCCGTGAGCACCAGGTAGCCGCTCTTCTCCTCGAGGTTGAGCTCGTCGCCGACGAGGTCGAGGTAGTCCCGCACCCGTTGCGTCTTGAGCTCTGGCCAGCTGAAGCCGTAGACCTCGTCGGGCTTGGTGCCGACCACGAAGTCGAGCTCGCCCGCGAGCCAGTCGGTGGTCGGGTTGTAGAGCCAGAGGTCGGTGCGCCACCGTGAGTCGTTGACCCCCGAGTTGCTGGCGACGCCGGAGACCCAGACCCGGTTGTCGCCCGAGAACGAGGACATGAAGAGCACCGAGTCGCCGGTCTGGTTGTCGACCACGGTCGCGTAGGCCTGCACCTGCAGGCCCTCGACCTCGGCACGCACCGAGAAGGGAGCGAGGTCACCACTGACTCCGAGCCACCCGGCGACGTCGTTGATCTGCTTGGTGCTGTGGCCCGGCACCAGAGCCTCGCGCGGGTTGCTGATCGGTTCGCCGAAGCGATCGAGGGCGCGGAGCGGCACCCAGACGTCGGCGTCGCCGTAGTTGACCAGGCGCAGGTTGCTGCGGTAGGCCGAGTTGCGGGCGAGCCCGGTGAGGTCGAGGAGCTCGTTCTCGGCCCGCTTGACCGGCAGCGCCGGCACGAAGAGGCCGAGGGTGCCGTCGGGGGTGCTGTTGTAGGTCCGCGATACCGACAGCACCTTGCAGCCCGAATCACTGCCGGAGATGATGCGGACCGAGCCCGAGAGCTCCTCACCGACGAGTCCCGGGATCGCCTCGGTGATGTCGGCGAAGACCCGCGTCTGAGCGGGGGCGAGCACGAACTCGCGGAAGAAGAGCGATGCCTGACTGTTGTTCTCCCCCTCCGGCTCGAACTCGATGCGCACGTCGAGAGGCTCGCCGCAGGGGTTGTGGAAGCGGAGGTCGGTCTCCCAGCGCGTGTCATTGGCGCCGCTGACCTTGACCGCCGCGCCGACCACGAAGTCCTCGATCGGCGACTCGAGCACCATCAGGGTGGTCGTCTCGGTGGAGGAGCCGACGCAGTTGCCGGCCTCCAGGCTCACCCGGTAGGTGCCCGGGCCGGCGAAGGCGTAGCGGAAGACCCGCTCGCTGCTCGTCGCCACCTCCTCGAGGGCACCCCCCTCGAGCTCGAGGGACACCGTCCACCGCCACCAGGTCGGGTCGGAGTCGAGGTCGGGCGCCGGCGCCTGCTGGCGCACGGTGTGGGTGCGGCCCTGGACGAGGATAGTGCCCGAGCGGTCGCTCGTGCCCGAGTGGCCGGTGACCGTGTAGCTCACCACCCCCGAGCCGCTGCCCGAGGCAGTGCCGAGGCCGATCCAAGCCGCCGAGGTGCTCGCGGTCCACGCGCAGCCGGCCGCGGTCGAGACGTTGAAGGCACCATTCCCGCCCGCCGGTGGGAAGTCGGCCGAGATCGGCGACAGCGAGTAGCTGCAGCCGCCCCCGCCGCCGCCGTCGCAGCTGCCGGTGTTGGCAACGGTGACGGTGCGCGGGCCGGCGCTCTGGCTGCCGCCGCCGACCAGCTGCACGGTGACGCTCACCTGCTTGTCGCCGGCGGTTGCGTACTTGAAGGTCTGGCCGGTGCAGTTGTTGAAGAGCCCCGGCGAGCAGGTCACGGTGGCGCTCGCGCCCCCGCAGCCGCCGCCACCGAAGTTCCAGGTGGCGGACGCGACCTCGCCCGTCACCGCGGAGAGCGTGAAGGTGGTGAGCTCGCCGATCGTCGGGATGGTCGGCGTCCACGAGAAGCCGAGGGCCTTGGCCGTGAGCGCCTTGGCCGAGGTGTCCGTGAAGACCACCTCCTCGCCCACATAGGGCTCGTCGGTGCTGACTGTGAAGGAGGCGAGCGGTGACCGGTCGGCGAGGCAGCACTCGCCCACCGGCCGCACCGTCGGCACCTTGGTCTGCGTGCGTCCATCACTCAGCACCATGGTCACCGGCTTGTCGCCGGCGGTCGGGAAGCTCCACTCGATCTCGTTGCACGAGCTCTGCGGCAGGAAGCGGCAGTCGATGAACGAGTTGTGGCCGCGGCAGTCCTTCTCGCCGAAGTCCCAGGACAGCACCTGCAGGATCGGATCGACGCTGAAGGTCACCGCCTCGCCGATCGCCGGCCGCGGGTTCGACATCACGAAGTTCGCCGGCACGTCAGGGGCCTCCTGGTTGACCCCGTAGAACCTCCCGCCGGCAAGGATGCTGCCGCTGCGGGCCGGACCTGAGTTGGCGTCGACCGCGTAGCGCACGGTGCCGGTGCCGGTGCCGCTCGCGCCCGAGGTGATGCGCAGCCAGCCCAGGTTCTCGGTCGCCGTCCAGCGGCAGGTGGAGCCCGTGAAGACCGTGAAGGCGCCGTCGCCGCCGTTGGGCCCGAAGTTGGCGCCGTCGTCGCTCAGGCTGTAGGTGCAGACGGGGCCGCCGCCGCCGTCGCAGCTGCCGGTGTTGGCCACCGTCACCGTGCGCTCGGAGGCGAGCCGGCCATCGACGTAATCGACGCCGTTGATGCGGACCGTGAGGCCGACGACCTTGTTGCCGCCCGAAGCGTACTTGAAGGCCAGCGCCTTGCAGTTGTTGAACTGGCTCGGGGTGCAGACCTGGGTCGCGGACGCGCCGTCGCAGCCGACGCCGCCCATCGTCCAGGTCGCGCGATCGATGTCGCCCTGCACGCCCTGAATTTGGAACACCGTGGACTCGCCGATCGACGGACTGGTCGGGATCCAGCCGAAGCTCGGCTGGATGGCGCCGTTGGCGACCGTCACCGTGCGGACCCTGTCGTCCCACTCCTGGCTGGCGGCCGTCACCCGCAGGGTGATGGTGTAGCTGCCCCACTCGAGGCTGTCGGCGGGAATGGTGCAGACCGCGGCCGCCGGGCAGCCGCCGTAG
>JALOKS010000248.1 GCA_025456385.1 Thermoanaerobaculales bacterium
TGGTGGCGATGCCGCCGCCGCCGTAGAGATCGAGCGAGGGGTCGAAGTCGAAGCTGTCGAGCTCTCCCAGGAACTGGTGGGCGCGCGCCGGCAGCTGCTCCGGCGGCGGCTCGAGGGTCTCCCACCAGGTGGCCCGCAGGCCGAGCCGCTCGAAGCCCAGGAGCTCGCGGACCGCCGCGGCCAGGGTCCGGCCGCTCGCCTGCTCGATGATCGCGCCCAGCAGGACGTAGCCCGTATCGCAGTAGGTGTAGATCTCGCCTGGGGCGCCGTGCGGATCGCCCCACTCGACGGCGGCCCGGACCTGCTCGGCACGGGTCCAGCGGTGCAGGGGGTCGGCGAGGATCGCCTGCTCGAACTGCGGCACGGAGGTGTGGTCGAAGATGCCGCTGCTGTGGGTGAGGAGGTGGCGAACGGTGATCGCCGCCGGGTCGTAGCCGTCGCCGCGCAGCAAATCCGCAAGCTCGTCCGGAAGGTGCGCGGCGATGGGGTCGTCGATCGCCAGCCGGCCCTCCTCGGCGAGCCTCAGCACCGCTGCTGCGACGTAGGTCTTGGTGTTGCTCGCGATGCGCACGGGCGTGGCCGGCGTCATGGCGGCGCCGCCGGCAGGATCGGCGAGACCGGCGGCACCTTCCCAGCTCACAGCGAGCCCGGGTGCGTCGACGGCGAGGGCCGCGCCGTGCACGCCCGCATCGGCCGCGACCGCGCCGTCGACGAGGCCCTGCAGCTCCGCCTCCAGCACCCCCGCAGCGGTCGGGGCAGGCGGCGGCGGCGCCGTGCAGGCGAAACCGAGACAGGCCAGAAACGCGACGGAGCTCCAGCGCATGAGTGCCTCCGGACTGCGAGCGCACGCCGGCATCGGACGTGAAGCCCTACTGTTTGGCGCTGATCGAGACCTTCGCCTTGGCGATGTGCGGCACGACCCAGGCCAGGGTGGTGTGCTTGGTCTCGAAGATCTTGGCCTCGTCCTTGGTGCTGAAGCTGTCGCTGACGCGGTCGATGACCGCGCCCTCGCTGTCGAGGAGGTCGACCGTCACGTCGAGCTTCCACTTCTTGGCGGCGCTGGTGGCGCAGCTGAGCCGCACCGTCAGGTCCGACTTCAAGGCGTCGGCATCCGCGCCGAGTGCCCCCTTGATCGCGCTCGGCTTGGCGCCCGTGCGCACGAACTCGATGCCGCGGATCTCGACCTCGCCGACGACCCCGCTGAGGGCGGTCGGCCCCGCCAGGGAGAAGTCGACCGTGGTGTCGAGCTCGGTCGCGGGCGCCGCCGGCGGCGCCGGCTCGGCAGGCGGCGCGGGTTCGGCGGCCTGCTCGGCAGCGGCCGGCGCGGTGGCGGCGGCCGGTTCCTGGGGAGCGGCCTCCTCCTGGGCCCACATGGGCAGGGCGCAACAGACGAAAACAAGAATGCTGACCAACCGTGCCGTTCCGCGCAGATTCATACCCACCTCCAGCCCCGGACAGCGATCCGAAAGCCCTCCGGATGGTACCACCGGCCGGGCCCGCGGCGGTCTCGCGGGCCCCGAGCTCAGCGCCGAGCCCGCGTGGGCAGGAGGACCACGGCGTCGTCGTTGAAGAGCGGCACCAGCACGAGGTCGCGGGCGGCGTCGTAGCCGAGGTCGGCCGGCGCGGGCAGATTTTCGGCAAGAGTCCTGACGGCGCCCGTCGCGCCCACCTCGTACACCGCACTGCCGCCCCAGGAGCTGACGAGCAGGCGGCCGTCGCCGGTCTCGACCACGCCGTCGAGTCCGCCCGCCGGCAGCACCGCGAGGTCGAGCCGCTCTCCGTCCTCGTCGAGGAGGTACACCGTGCTGCCGCCGAAGGGCACGACCACGAGACCGTCGCGGGCCGCGCTGTCGAGGACGCCGTTCGGCCGCTCGAGCGAGGGCCCGGTCGCCACCGTCGTGATCACGTCGCCGGGCTCGATCAGGTAGACCGCCGCCGTGCCGGTGTCCAGGGTACCGTCGGGGCCGAACACCACGCCGCTGTCGGAGACGATCAGCCACCCATCGCGCGCCACGGCGAGGTCGTTGACGAAGCTCGCGTCAGGGATCGCGACCTCGCCCTGCGGCTCGCCGCTCTCGCGGTGGAAGCGGCGGACGACGTCGATATCGGCCACGTACAGCATGTCGTCGATGATCGCCAGGCCCTTGGGTGCGTTGAGGGTCACGCCGTCGGCGGCGCCGTCGATCCACTTGAGCTCGAGGACGGTGCCGTCCGGCGCAAGCCGGGAGATGAAGCCGTTGTCGTCGCGGTCCAGCGGCGAGCCGTTGATGTTGCTGACCAGATAGACGTCGGCCGCCGGGTCGTGCAGCACCGACTCGGGTGTCGCGAAGCCGACACCCGCGACCCTGATCTCGGCCGCCGGAGCCGGCCCCGGCCCCGACGCGGGCTCCCCGGTCGTCGGCTGCGGTGCGGCGCCGCAGGCGGCGAGCGCGACGGCGGTGAGTGCAAGGACGGCAGCACCTGCGATGTGCCTCATGGCTTCCTCCCAGACCCGCCCGCCTCGGCGGAGCCGGACCGGCGGGCTCTCTCGCAAACGGTTGTCAGCACGGTAGCAGCACCCGCCGCGGCAGGCAAACCGGGCGCGGACGCGGCCGGACCCCGGATGCCCCAGGCGCGACTGTCAGTCGTGACAGTCGCGGGAACAAATGACGGCACCGATTGATTCTCCCACCGAAACTCGCGTGCCGAAGCTCGCAGAAGGGTTCGAGAGAGATGGCAGAGATCACCGCGTGGTTCCGCAGCTGGCGCCTCAGGAGCTGGCGTACGGCCGCAGTCGCCGCTCTCGTGCTCTACGCACTGGCCGGATTCTTCCTGGTGCCGTGGCTCGCGAAGAAGCTGATCGTGAGCCAGGCGCTCGCGCGCACCGGCCGCACGGTGACGGTGGAGGACGTGCGCTGCAACCCCTTCACGCTGTCGCTGACGGTGCGCGGCTTCGCGATGCCGGACCGCCCCGGCTCGACGATGCTCTCCTTCTCCGAGCTCTACGCCAACGCCGAGCTCTCGAGCCTTTTCCGCTGGGCCGTCACCCTCAAGGAGCTGCGCATCGAGGAGCCCTTCGTGGCACTCCGGCGCTTCGAGGACGGCGGCGTCAACGTGGTCGAGCTGATGCGGGACATCGAGGCCCGGACACCGTCTGAGCCCGAACCGCGGGAGAAGAGCGGGCTGCCGCGCGCGCTGCTGCAGCACGTCGAGGCCACGGACGCGAGCATCGAGATCGAGAACCGCGCTCTGGCCGAGGCCCTCCGCGTCGAGCTCGGGCCGGCCCGCTTCGAGCTCCACGACATCAGCACCATCCCCCGCCGCCAGGGCGGCCACGATTTCGTGATCGGCCTGCCGCAAGGCGGTGAGCTCAAGATCGCCGGCAACGTGGTGGTCGAGCCGCTCGGAGTCGACGGCAGGGTCGAGTGGACCGGCGCCTTCCTCGAGCTCGCCTGGCCGGAGATCAAGGAGCTCTTCAACTTCGACCTCGTCGGCGGCCGGGTCGAGGGCCGCTTCGACTACGCCGCCGCCCTCGATGAGCGCGGCCTCCGCGCCAGTGTCGAGAACGCCGACATCAGCCTCCGCGACCTGGCGCTCGACATGCGCAGCGACGGCGCCCGCGTGCTCGAGCTGCCCTCGGTCAACGTCACCGGCGGCGCGATCCGCTGGCCGGAGGCGGTGATCGGCGCCGAGTCCGTGGTGGTCGAGCGCCCGGTGGCGAGGACCTGGATCGGGCCCGACGGCACGCCGGGCGTGCTCGAGCTGATGCCGCGGGCCGCCGAGCAGCGAGTCGAGGCCAGGGCCCGCGAGCTCGAGGCCCGGATGCACTGGGTTCTCGACCTCGGCCGTCTCGAGCTCGCCGGCGCGCGGGCCGAGATCGAGGACCGCACCATGGGCGAGCCCATCCTGCACCGTATCGACGAGGCCTCGCTGGTGCTGACCGACATCCTGACGCGCGACGGCGCGCGGTGGGGCATCGAGGCCTCGGCGCTGGTCAACGCCAGCGGCCGCGGAACCGTGAAGGGCGAGGTCTCGGCGGTGCCGCTCTTCGCGGACCTCGAGGTCGGGCTCCAGGGCCTCGAGATCGGCGGCCTGCGCGGCTATGTCGAGCGGTTCGCCCCGATCGAGCTCCGCTCGGGCACCGTGCGGAGCGCCGGTCGCCTGCACGTCGAGCCCGACGGGCGGGATCCCGACCTGGTGTTCGAAGGCTCGTTCGCGATCGACCGTATCGATCTCGTCGAGACGGTGCTCGGCTCGCAGATCCTCGAGTGGGGCCTCGTCGAGGCCGACGGCATCCGAGCCACCTACGGGCCGACGTCGCTGCGGGTCGCCGGGTGCGACATCCACGGCGCCGGCATCGACGTCGTTGTCAACCCCGAGGGCAGGGTCAACCTCCTCGAGCTCCTGCTGGCGATGGCGCAGAGGCGCCAGGAGGCGCAGGCCGGGTCGGCGCGGCTGCCGCCGATCCGGATCGACGCGCTGCGGCTCCACGACTGCGGCGGCGCGTACATCGATCAGACGATGAGCCCGGAGTTCCGGCTCGCCGATGAGCCCGGAGTTCCGGCTCGCGCTCGAGCGGGTCAACGGCGGGCTGACCGCCATCTCCTCCGAGGGCGACGCCGGGGCTGCGATCGACATCAAGGGTGAGGTTCCGGGCGGAGGTCTGGTCGCCATCGGGGGCGAGATCGACGTCTTCGACCCGGGCCGCCTCTCCGAGCTCGGCATCGACTGCCGCGAGGTCGCGCTGC
>JALOKS010000249.1 GCA_025456385.1 Thermoanaerobaculales bacterium
CGCCTCGAGCGCGCCCGGCAGCAGCGGCAGGGCCGCGAGCTCGATCTCGACCGCGGCCGCCGAGGCCTCGGCCATCTCGGCCGCGTGCCCGGCGAGGCCGAAGCCGGTGATGTCGGTGACCGCGCGCGGCGCGAGCGGCGCGAGCGCTTCCGCCGCCTCGCGGTTGAGGGTCGCCATCCAGCGCAGGGCGGTCGAGAGATGGGCGGGGTCGACCATCTCCGCCTTGGCTGCGGTCGTCAGCACACCGGTGCCGAGGGGCTTGGTCAGGACGAGGGCGTCGCCCGGGCGGGCGCCGCCGTTGCGCCAGACCCGGTCCGGGTGCACGGTGCCGGTGACCGCGAGGCCGTACAGGAGCTCCTGGCCCTCGACCGTGTGCCCGCCGGCGAGCACCGCGCCCGCCTCGGCGAGCGCCGACAGGCCGCCGCGCAGGATCTCCTTGAGGGTCTCCTCGCCGAGCGCCTTGAGCGGGTAGCTGACCAGGTTCATACCGGCGAGCGGCCGGCCGCCCATGGCGTAGACGTCGGACAGCGCGTTGACCGCGGCGATGCGGCCGAAGGTGTAGGGGTCGTCCACCATGGGCGGGAAGAAGTCGGCGGTGTGGATGATCGCCAGCTCGTCCGCCACCCGCACCACGCCGGCGTCGTCGGCGTACTCGATGCCGACGATGAGGTCCTCCGACTCGAGCCGCGGCAGGCCGCACAGGATCTTGGCGAGCAGGCCCTTGGCGAGCTTGGCGCCGCAGCCGCCGTAGGCCGAGCCTGCCGTCAGCCTCACCGCTTCGCTCTGCATCACCGCGTCGAGGGCGCTCGGGACCCAGGTCTCGCCGCGGCGCCGCCACACCGACTGCGGCGCGAGGTTCACGGCCGCCAGCACCTCCCGGAGCGCGCCCGCCTGCTCCGCCCGCGCCTCGAGCACCACCCCGCACTGCGAGCTCACCGCGCGCGGCGCGGGCACCGCGTCGACCTCGAGCCCGGCCTCGCGGGCCGCCTTCTCGGCGCGCATCACGCGCTGTACCGTGCCGAAAACGAGGAGCACGTCCCGGGGGTTCTCGGTCTTTGTCATTTTCGGGTCCGGTCAGAGCAGTCATGAATTTTGAATTTTGAATTTTGAATTTTCAATTTCCGGCCACCCTCACGAGGATCCGGGTGGGCGGAGGGAAATTCAAAATTGAGAATTGAGAATTGAGAATTCAACATGCCTTCATCTTCCACCGGCGGCATTGAGGTCGGCGACTGCTTTGAGAAGAGCGTCCACGTCGTGATCGCTGTTGAACGGTCCGATGCCCACGCGGACACTGCCGTCGGGGAAGGTGCCCAGGCGGCGGTGGGCGGCGGGCGCGCAGTGCAGGCCGGCGCGCACGCAGATCCCGTGCGCCCGATCGAGGCGGGCGGCGAGCTCGCCGCCGTCGAGACCGGCGACCGTGAAGGACAGGATCCCGGTGTGCGGCGCACCGTCCCGCCAGCCGTGCAGGCGGACGCCGGGGATCTCCCGCAGGGCGTCCGCCAGCCGGCGCACGAGGCGCTGCTGACGCTCGCGGACAGCCTCCACGCCGTGTCCGGAGAGCCAGCGGCAGGCGGCGCCGAGGCCGGCGGCGCCGACGCCGTTCGGCGTCCCCGCTTCCAGCCGGTCCGGCAGCTGCTCGGGCATCTCCTCGCTCTCGGAGCGGGAGCCGGTGCCGCCGCTCAGCAGGGGCTCGACCTCGAAGCCGCGCGCGAGCAGCAGGAGCCCGATCCCGGGCGGGCCGAGCAGGCCCTTGTGGCCCGAGCAGGCGAGGGCGGCGGCGCCGAGCGTCGAGAAGTCGATGGGCAGGGCGCCGGCGGACTGCGCCGCGTCGACGAGCACCGGCACCGGCGCCACGGCGGCGGCGATCGCCGCGGCCGGCAGCACCTCGCCGCTGACGTTGGAGGCGTGGGTCAGGACCACCAGCGCGGTGGGCGACTCGGCGACCCGCGCCGCCATCTCGTCGGGCGCCGGCACGCCGCAGGGGTCCGCTGCCTCGACCACCGCCACCTCGACCCCGCGCTCCGCCTCGAGCCGACGCAGCGGCCGCATCACGGCGTTGTGCTCGAGGGCCGAGGTCACGACGCGGCTGCCCGCGCGCAGCCGCGAGGCGAGGACGGTGTTCAGCCAAAAGGTTGCGCCCGGTCCGAGCAGGCAGCGCTCGGGATCGCCGCCGAGCAGCGCGGCGGCCGCCTCGCGCGCGGCCTCGATCGCCCGTGAGGCGGCGACGGTCAGCCGGTGGCCGCCGCGGCCGGGGTTACCCGCCTCCTGCTCGAGAAAGCCCACCATGGCCTCGGCGACCCCGGGCGCCTTGGGGAAGGCGGTGGCGCCGTGGTCGAGGTAGATCGCGGGCGGGGGGCTCACGGGCGGACGATCGCTCCGGCGTCGGCGAGCCGCCCCGCGATCTCGAGCATGTCGGAGACGCGGCCGACCCGCAGCCGCTCGGCGAGGCCGAAGTAGCTGAGGCAGGTGCCGCAGGCGATGATCTCGATGCCTGCCGCCGCCAGTGCCTGCAGGTCGTCGAGCAGCGGCGAGCCCTCGCAGCACAGCCGGACGCCGCTGTTGTAGAAGAGGATCGCGTCGGGCCGGCGTTCGAGCTGGGACTGGGTCTTGAGGAAGGAGCGCAGCAGCAGCGCGCCGAGCTCGTCGTCGCCCGCGCCCATGGCGGCGCTGCCGACCTGCACCACCCGCGGCCCGCGCACCGGCGCCGCCTCCGGAACCTCGCAGTCCAGCAGCGCCTCCTCGCCGGGACGGGCGCCGGCCGCGCCGCCGCCGGCCGTGATGCTGAGGATGAAGCTGCCGTCGCCGGGCTCCTCGACCGCGACCGCGGCGCCGCGGGCGGCCGCGAAGCGGCTCACGTTCGAGCGGCTGAGCGCGTCGGCCACGTGCATGACGACCTCCCGCTCGCCGGCTTCGAGCAGGTCCCGGAGCGTGAGCACCGGCCCCGGACACGCCAGATTGCGAACGTCAAGCTCCCTCATGGTCTCCCCTCGCCGGTGAGTGTAAACCCCCCGGTATCGTGGTTTCTTTCTTCTTCCGGCCCGCCGCCACGACGGCGGCGGGCCGGAAAAAGAAGGGGTATGATGGGTCCCAGACCCAATCCAAGGAGGTGACCATGCTCGGTCGAGGCGTCCTGAGTCGGCTGCACACTCTGACGCAGGCGGAGGGCTCCACCCTCACGCTCTACCTGGACATCGACCAGAACAAGCAGGTCAACCGCAGGCGCGGCTGGCTGGTGCAGGCGGAGGCCCAGCTCAAGGCCCTCAAGGCCGGGCACCGCAGCGACCGCAAGCTCGACGAGGCCTGCCGCCGCGCGCTCGAGCTCGTGCGGAGGATGAAGCCGTCGAGCCTGGCCGCGCTGGTCGTCGTCCACCCGCCGTCGCGCACCGCCGAGGCCCACCAGGTGAAGGTGCCGCTCGCGCCGTCGGCGCACTGGCGCCGGGGCGCCTTCCTGCGGCCCGTCGTCGAGGCCATGGACGAGCACGAGCGCTACGGCGTCGTGCTCACCAGCACCCAGCGGGCGCGCCTCTTCACGGTCTCGATGGGCGAGATCGCCGAGCACGAGGACCTCTTCTCGGATACCGCGCAGCGGACCCGAGCTCTCGGCGCCGACCAGATGCGCTCGCAGAAGCGCCGCGACCGCCACTACGAGGAGGAGGTCACCCTGCACGCGAAGAAGGTGATCGACGCCCTCCACGATCTCTCGCTGCGGATGCCCTTCGACCGCCTCATCATCGCCGGCACCCCCAAGGCCACCGCCCAGCTCGAGCGCCTGCTGCCGCGCCGCCTGCAGGGCAAGCTGGTGCGCTCGATCCCGATGGCGATGACCGCAACGCCCAAAGAGGTCCTCGACGGCATCCTCAAGGTCCGCGAGCGCATGGAGCGCGATCAGGAGGCGTCGTTGGTCGAGGCCGTGCTCGCCGAGCTGCACGACCGCGGCAAGGCGGTGGCGGGCTTCGCCGCCGTCCTCGACGCCGTCAACCAGGGCCGGGTGTGGACCCTGGTCTACGCCAAGAGCTTCACCGCGACCGCCGGCGAGTGCGGCGACTGCAGCGCCTTCTCGCCGCACGCCCGGGGGCCCTGCGTCTACTGCGGCGGCGGCGTCAAGCCCATGCCGCAGCCGGTCGACCGCCTCAGCCAGTCCGTGCTCGAGATGGGCGGCCGGGTCGAGGTCGTCGACGGCCCCGCCAAGTCCGCCCTCGCGAAGCGGGGGGGCATCGCGGCGTTGATGCGGTATTAGGCGGACAATCGTTACAACGTTTCACGTTAAAACGTTGGAACGATTAGGGCGGTCGACCGGCGCTGTGGCGGCAGGCGTCCCGCCTGCCGGGTGAGAAGGAGGCAATCCCTTCCTGCCGGAAGCCCAGGCCGGAGTCCATGAGGGCGGTGTTCCGAACTCCGGGAGAGACTCAACGACCCGAACGAACCGTCGGTCAGTGGGTCGCCGCTGATCTGACATCGGTCAGGGAGAAATCACCGCCCTTGTACAACAGCGGCTCGCCGCAGATCATGGAAAGC
>JALOKS010000250.1 GCA_025456385.1 Thermoanaerobaculales bacterium
TGGGCGGCGGTGCCGGGCGTTCCGGCCAGGCTCCGCTTCCGGGCCGACCGGGTCGACGCGGAGGGCCCGACCGCGGTGCTGGTCGACTACAAGACGGCGAAGCCGGAGGTCGAGGCGAAGACCGAGCCCTCCCGGAGCGACAACCTCCGCGTCCGGATCGCCCGCGGGCGCCTGCTCCAGGCGGCCGCCTACGCCCAGGCCTCGGGGGCCCGGGACGCGCGCGGGAGGTACCTCTATCTCAAGCCCGGCGATGACTGGGTCGACCTGGTGCGAGAGCTGAGCGTCGATCGCGACGACGAACGGTTCCTCGAGCCCTTCGCCGAGGCAGTGCGCTGCATCGTCGCGGCGAGGGAACACGGCCTCGCCTTTCCGAGGCTCGAGGAGGCCAACGGGCGCGAGGCCGCGCACTGCGGCCACTGCGGCGTCGCCGAGGCCTGCCGCCGCGCCGACTCGGCATTCCGCAGGGATCTCGTGCGCTGGATGCAGGGCGCCGAGGGCGCCGGCGATCCCTCCGTCGATGCCGCCCGCGAGCTGTGGTGGCTCGGCTTCGTGCGCGAGGTGGAGCTCGAATGAGCGGGCGGGACGTCGACCCGAGCACCTCCGACGCCGCCTCCCGCCGGCTCGCGCAGAGCGAGTTCGAGCGCCCGGTGGTCGTGGTGGCCGGGGCGGGGACCGGCAAGACGGCGCTGCTGGTGGCGCGGGTCGCCGTCTGGTGTGTCGGCCCGGGCTGGGAGCGGCACGCCGCGCGCGCGGCCGATCCCGCCGATCCTCAGACCGTTGCCCGCAAGGTGATCGAAGGGGTCGTGGCCATCACCTTCACCGAGGCGGCGGCCGCGGAGATGGCGCGCAAGATCGGGATCGCCCTCCTCGACCTCGCCGAGGGCGGGTTCCCGGTGGGCTGGGACCCCGCGCCGGGCCTGCTGCCGGGCGAAGCCGGGGAGATCGCGCGCCGCGCCCGCGCGCTCGCCGAGGAGGGCCACCGGCTGGCGGTGTCGACCATTCACGCCTTCTGCCAGCGCCTGCTCGCCACCTATCCGCTGGAGGCGGGCCTCCACCCGCGCTTCGAGGTCGACGCCGACGGCACCCGCATCGAGGCGCTGGCCGAGGAGGCGGTGGAGGAGGCCCTGCGCGCCCTCGGCGCGAGCGGCGACTGCCGCCACTGGGAGCGCCTCGCCGTGGAGGGCGTGGGCCCGGCGATGATCGTCGAGGCGCTGTGCCAGCTGGTGGAGGCCGGGGCCGGCCCGGGCCTGTTCCGCGACGACCCGTTCAGCGATGCGTCGGCCGCGGTCATGCTGCGGCGGCTGCGGTCGGCCCTGGCCCGGTACTCGGGCGCCGTCGGCGACCGCCTCGTCGGCGTCAGGGGCAAGGTCACCGAAGAGACCCGGGTGGCTCTCGCAGAGCTTGGGGCGCGGCTGGTCGACCTCGGTCCCGAGATCTCGATGGACGCCCTCGTCGGCCTCGCCGAGCTGATCGGCGACAAGGTGGTGGAGCGGTTGAAGAAGTGGTCGCGGCTCGATCTCACGGGAAGCGAGCGCGACGGCTTCGGTGAGGCGGTCTACGAGGCGGCCGAGGCGGCGGGGGAGATCGCGGCCGCGTTGGCCCCGCTGGTGGACCCGTGCCGGGAGCAGCTCGAGGCGTCGCGGGCGGTCGTGGCGCCGCTGCTGGAGGCGGTCCAGCACCGCCGGAGCCGGGCCGGGCTGGTGACGTTTTCGGACCAGCTGCGGCGGGCCGAGAGGCTCCTCGGTGTGTCGCCAGGGGTTCGCCGCGAGGTGGCGGCAGCCATCGACCACCTCCTGGTCGACGAGTTTCAGGACACCGACGACGTCCAGTGCCGGCTCGTCGAGTCCCTGGCCCTGGCGGGCGAGCCGTCGCGGCGGCCGTCGCTGTTCATCGTCGGCGACCCCAAGCAGTCGATCTACGCCTGGCGCAGCGCCGACCTCGCGGCCTACGACAGCTTCGTGCAGCGGGTCGTGGGCTCGGGCGGAGTGACCGTGGATCTGGTGAGCAACTTCCGATCGGTGTCGCCGATCCTCGAGGAGGTCGAGCGGCTGGTCGCGCCCGTGATGCGTCCGGAGCTGGGCATCCAGCCGCCGTTCCAGCGGCTCGAGGCCACCGGCGAACGGCGCGGCGTGCCGGGCATCGACCGCCCGCCATGGGGGACGGTCGAGCACTGGGTGACCTGGCCGGAGGGCGACGACGGCGTCGGCCCCGAGAAGGGCAACTCCGACCGCGCCACCTCGGCGCTGGAGGCCTCGGCGCTGGCCGCCGACATCCGCCGGCTGCACGAGCAGGGCGCGATCGAGAGATGGGGCGAGGTGGCGGTCCTGCTTCGGGTCACGACCGCGCAGGAGGAGATTCTGTCCGCCTTCCGCGAGGCCGGCATCCCGTACGAGGTGGCCCGTGAGCGGGATTACTACCGCCAGCGCGAGGTGGTGGAGCTGGCGGCGCTGATCCGCTGCATCCTCGAGCCGACCGACACGCTGGCGCTCCTGACCGTGCTGCGCAGCGACGTGGTCGGGGTGCCAGACGCGGCGCTGGCGCCGCTGTGGGACGCCGGCCTCCCGGGCGCGATGGCTCGGCTGACGGGCCCGCACGCGGCGGCGGCGGAGGGCGTGCGGGCGAGCATCGAGGCGGCGCGGGCCGCCACGCCCGTCGGCCTCCCCGGCGCCGACGCGCTCCCGAGCTGGCCGGCCGCCGTGCAGTCGGCGGCGGAGACCGTCGCGGCGCTGCGGCAGTCGCTAATCGACGACCCACCGGACGTCTTCGTCGAGAAGGTCCGCGTCCTGTGGCTCGCCGAGGTCACGGCGGCCGCGCGCTATCTCGGCGCCTTCCGGCGGGCGCGCGTCGACCGCTTCCTCGCCGACCTCGAGGCGACGCTGGTCGCCGGCGAGCACGGCGACACGGAGCTCGCGCGCTTCCTGCGCCGCGCGGTGGAGCAGGGCGAGGAGAGCCGGGTGCCGGTGCCGCCCGACCTCGAGGCCGACGCGGTGCACGTCATGAGCATCCACCGCGCCAAGGGCCTCGACTTCGAGCACGTCTACGTGGCCCAGATCCACAAGGGCGGCATGAGCGGCGGAGACCGCGCGACGGCCGCGGTGCGCGGGATCGACGGGCATCCGGAGTACCGCCTCTTCGGCTGGCTGACACCCGGCTTCGCCGCCGCCGAGTGGGTGCAGGCCCGGAAGACGCGGGCCGAGATGGTTCGCCTGCTCTACGTCGCGACGACCCGGGCGAAGAAGAGGCTGGTGGTGTCGGGAGGTTGGGGAGCGCCCGGGCTCGAGGTGCCGCCCGAGGCGGCGGCGGACTTCGCCCGTCTGCTCGGCCGCCGCCTCGACCCGGGCGCAGTCGACGGGCAGATCCACGCCGCGGCCGAGCGCGCGCCGGACGCCGCGCCGCAGGTGCTGCGGGTGATGCCCGCGTTCCGGGCGCCGGCCGACGCGCCTGCGGCGGCGCCTGAGGCGGAAGCCCGGCGGCGCCCCGCGAAGGGTCGGCTGCGGCTGGCGGCGGAGCTGGCCGCGGCGCGCCGGGCGGCGACGGAGCGGATGGAGCAGCCGGTGTTCCGTTCCGCGTCCGCAGAGGCCCACGAGGGGCTCGAGCGCGCCGAGGCGGAGGCGGACCGCGGCCCGACCGGGGCGCTCCCGGATCGTGGGCCGGCGATGGCGGTGGGCACGGCAGTGCACGATCTGCTGGAGACCCTCGACCTGGGATCCGGGCTCGCGGAGCAGATCGAGGCGCGAAGGGCGGGCATCGTGGCCGAGCTCGGCGCCGGATTCGACGGGAGCCAGGCGTCGCAGTGGGCCGGCGAGCTTCTGGCTCGGCTCGGGGCAGGCGCGTGCCTGGCTCATCTTGAGCGGGTTCGGGCCCGGGTGCTCGCCCGCGAGCTGCCGGTCGTGCTGTGGTCCGAGCGTGCCGGTGGGCCGGGGGCCGTCGTGTCGGGCTTCGTCGATCTCGTCTACCGCGACCCCGATGACGGACGGCTGGTGGTGGCGGACTACAAGACCGACCGCCTCGAGGGCGAGGAGGCCCTGGCCGAGCGCACGGCGGTCTACGAGCCGCAGCTGCGAACCTACGCCAGCGCCCTCCGGCGGGCCCTCTCGCTTGACGAGGAGCCGCACCTCGAGCTCTGGTACCTCGCCGCCGACCGGATCGTGCGGCTCAGGTCTCGTGAACGTTCAACGTTGGAACGCTGAATTGTTCCGCCCGCCCGGCAGCCGGGACGGCTGCCCCACAGAGTCCCGGTCAGTGTGATCACGGTCTCTGTTGTGGGGCCCCGTCCCGATTCCCGGGGGTGTGGGCTGAGATACAACGCCGCAACGTGTGAACGCACTGGTTCCGTCGCCCCCGCGCTCCAGCGCACGCGTGAGCCTTGTTTCTTCGTGCCGCCAGGCCCGGGCCTGGCGGCACGAAAAAACCCGGCGTTGCAGCCGGGTCACGCAGAGAAGAACTCCTCCTCCCTCACTGCGAAGGCCGCATTCGAGCTGAAACGCCCGATCTCGGCCGGCGTCGAGGCGATCGCGATCCCGGCCTCGGTCAGGGCCGCGATCTTGTCGGCCGCGGTGCCCTTGCCGCCGGAGATGATCGCGCCGGCGTGGCCCATGCGCCGGCCTGGAGGTGCGGTCTGGCCGGCGATGAAGGCCGCAACCGGCTTGGACACGAACTCGCTCACGAAGTCGGCCGCATCCTCCTCCGCATTGCCGCCGATCTCGCCGATCATGACAATGCCTTCGGTCGCCGGGTCCTCCTCGAAGGCCTCGAGGCAGTCGATGAAGTTGGTGCCTGGGAGGGCGTCGCCGCCGATGCCGACGCAGGTCGACTGGCCGAGGCCGAGGGCGGTGAGCTGGCCGATCGCCTCGTAGGTCAGGGTGCCCGAGCGCGAGACGACGCCGATCGGGCCGGGGATCGAGATGTGGCCGGGCATGATGCCGAGCTTGCACTCGCCGGGGGTGATGATGCCGGGGCAGTTGGGCCCGATGAGGCGGGTCGGCAGGCCCTGCAGGATGCGCCGCACCCGCACCATGTCGCGCGCCGGGATGCCTTCGGAGATGCAGACCACGACCTCGATGCCGGCGTCCGCCGCCTCGAGGACGGCGTCGGCCGCGAAGGGCGGCGGCACGAAGATCAGCGACGCGTTGGCGCCGGTCTCGCGCACGGCGTCCTCGACGGTGTTGAACACCGGCACGCCGTCCACGCTGGTGCCGGCCTTGCCCGGGGTGACGCCGGCGACGATCTTGGTTCCGTACTCGCGGCACTTGGCGGCGTGGAACTGGCCCTCCTTGCCGGTGAGGCCCTGGACGACGACGCGCGTTTCGGAGTTGACCCAGATGCTCATGACGCCCTCCCGACCGCGGCAACGACCTTCTCGGCGGCGTCGGCCATGCCCTCGCCGACGGTCAGCGCGAGGCCGGACTCGGCCAGCACGCGCCGCCCCTCGTCGACGTTGGTCCCTTCGAGCCGCACGACCAAGGGCACGCCGAGCTTGACCTCCTGAGCGGCGGCGACCACGCCGCGCGCCACCATGTCGCAGCGCACGATGCCGCCGAAGATGTTGACCAGCACGCCCTTGACCGACGGGTCGGAGAGCAGGATGCGGAAGGCGGCGGCCACCCGCGCCTGGGAGGCGTCGCCGCCGACGTCGAGGAAGTTGGCCGGCGTGCCGCCGTAGTGCTTGATGATGTCCATCGTCGCCATGGCGAGGCCGGCGCCGTTGACCATGCAGCCGATGTTGCCGTCGAGCTTGATGTAGTTGAGGTCGAACTTCGAGGCCTCGACCTCGAGCGGCTCCTCCTCGTGGATGTCGCGCATGGCCGCGATCTCGGGGTGGCGGAAGAGCGCGCTGTCGTCGACGTTCATCTTCGCGTCGAGCGCGATCACCCGCCCGTCGGTGGTCGTGATCAGCGGGTTGATCTCAAGCAGGGAGGCGTCGGTCTGCGCGTACGCGCGGGCGAGCGCGTGCATGAACGTGATGCCCGCCTTGAAGGCATCACCCTCGAGGCCGAGGCCGAAGGCGAGCTGGCGGCTCAGGTACGGGTGGAGGCCGACGTCGGGGTCGAAGTGGGCCTTCAGGATGGCGGCCGGGTTCTCCGCCGCGACCTCCTCGATCTCCATGCCGCCGAACTGCGAAGCCATCATCACGGGGAAGCCCTCCGAGCGGTCGAGGACCACGCCCAGGTAGAGCTCGCGCGCGATCGGCAGCGCCTCCTCGATGAGGACGGTGCGAACCAGCTTGCCCTCGGGCCCGGTCTGCTTGGTGACCAGAGTCATGCCGAGGATCTGGCCGGCGAGCTTGACCGCTTCGTCGGGGTTCGCCGCCAGCTTGACGCCGCCGCCCTTGCCGCGGCCGCCGGCGTGGATCTGGGCCTTGACCACGACCCTGCCGCCCAGCTGCTCGGCCGCCGCCCGGGCCTGCCCGGCCTCGGTGATGACGACGCCTCGCGGCACCGGCACGCCGTGCTGTGCCAGCACCTGCTTGCCTTGATACTCGTGAACCTTCATCGCTCCTCCTTCAGGGGCCGCCCCGACCGGGGCGCGGCCATTTTGTACCAACTTTCACGAGCGGGCAAGGGCGGGAGGGCGATGCGAGAATGAGGGGCACGAGAAGGTTGAATTCGGAATTCGGAATTCGGAATGAGGAATTCGGAATTCGGAATGAGGAATGAGGAATGAAGAACGAGAAATGCGGCCGGGGCGGCCCGAGCCGGATCCGCGCGGCCGGTGCGGAGGAGGTGAGGGTGGGTGAGCGGACGAGGTCTCGGCCCGGGTGGACGGCAGCCGAGCTGCGGGTGCTGGAGGGGCTCGACTCGCCGCGGGCGATCCAGGACTTTCTCGACGCGATGCCCTACAACCCGGAGCCGGTGTGCCGCTCGCCGCGTGAGGTGC
>JALOKS010000251.1 GCA_025456385.1 Thermoanaerobaculales bacterium
ATCGGGATAGGGGGCGGCGGTAGGTGACCGCCGCTCCCCTCCCACACCACCGGACATGCGGGTCCGCATCCGGCGGTTCGGAAGGTTGAGGTCAGGGCGCCAGGCGAGGTAGCCCGAGACGGTCGAAGTGGCGTGTGGGCAGGGCGAAGTTGAGCTTCAGCGCGGAGTTGTGCCACCAGCGCCGGGTGTTGGCGGCCACTTGCGCCGCCTCCACGACCGACATCCCACGTGCCCGCAGCTCGCGAAACACGGTCCTCCCGCGTTTCCATTGCTTGAGCTGAAGGCACCGCAGTCGGTGCCTGATCCACTTGTCGAGGTCGCGGAAGACCCCCGGGGTGTCGGCCAGACGGAAGTACTCCCGCCAGCCGTTGAGGTACCCCGCCAGGTCCGCCACGACCGTGGGCACGCTCCGACCACGGTTCCGGTTGGACAGCTCGCGCACCTTCGCCTTCATCGCCCCAAGGGCTTTGCCGGCCACTCGCAGCTTGATCCGGCCTTCCGCGGCCACCCAGAAACTGAAGCCGAGGAACTTCCGCCGCCCTGCGAGATCGACCGCACTCTTGGCCTCGTTGACCTGGAGCCGGAGCCGGGCGTACAGCCTCCGCAACCCCGCGAGGACCCGCTCCCCGGCCCGCCGCGACCGCACGTAGACGTTGCAGTCGTCGGCGTACCGGACAAAGGCGTGCCCCCGCTTCTCCAGCTCCTTGTCCACTCCGTCCAAGAGCACGTTGGCCAGCAGCGGCGACAACGGTCCGCCTTGCGGCGTCCCCTCGTGCCGCTCGACCACTACTCCCGACACCATGACTCCCGCGTCGAGGTAGCGCCGAATGAGCCCCAGCATCCTCGTGTCCCCGATCCGCGCCTCCAGCTTCCCCATGAGCACGTCGTGGTTGACCCGGTCGAAGAACTTCGCCAGGTCGACGTCGACGACCCACCGCCGGCCTTCCTGTACGTATCCCTGGGCACGGCGGACCGCGTCGTGCGCCCGCCGGCCAGGTCGGAAGCCGTAGCTGTGGTCCGAGAAACTGGGGTCGAATCGCGGCTGCAGGACCTGCAGCATGGCCTGCTGGATGAGTCGGTCCACCACGGTGGGGATGCCGAGCTCGCGCTCGCCCCCTCCGGGCTTCGGGATGGTGTGCCGCTTGACCGCGGACGGCTGGTAGCTGCCTGCGAGCAATGCCTCGCGCAGCCGCTGCCAGTTCGCCCACAGCCACGCCGGCAGCTCATCCACGCTCATCCCGTCGATGCCGGAGCTGCCCTTGTTCTGCTTGACCCGCCGCAACGCCGCCTTCAGGTTACTTGGACAGACCACCTCCTCCATGAGTCGCCACGTGCCCGAGCGCGCATCTCCGCTCGCCGCCGGAGAAGGTTCCCCGCTCCGTCCTGCGCCCCGGGCTTCACCCGGTCGCCCGAACGGGAGCTCCAGTTGCCCGGTCTTCTGGGGCCGTCCCTCTCCGAGGCTCATGGCCGCCTCGCTCTCCCTTCCGTTCGGCCCTTCCCGGTCGCCCGGTACTATGGCCTCTGCTGACTTCTCGCTCCGCTTACCAGCGTCGCCCTTTCAGGCATAAGGCGAGATCTCCCCAGGTAAGACCATCGGCTTTCGGAGCACGACCGCCGGATCTACGTCGCCTCCCCTCGGTCGCGGGAGCTTCGCGGCCATTGGCCCGCTCGCCCCGGTCGGCGCCGCCTCGTATCCGGTTCCTGTTCGTCGGCCCGCCCCTCGTGCTCGGCGCTTCCTCCAGACACGCCCTCGCGGCCGTGCCCTTGCGCTCCGCTTTGGGTCGCTGCGACCTCCTCCCCCCGGGACTTCCACCCGGCAACCGATGATCGTGCTGGGCGCACCAATGCGAGAGCCCCGGCCGCGAACGGCCGGGGCTCTTTCGTGAGGCGTTGCGGCGCTGCTAGAAGCGGATTCCGGCGGCGAGCAGGTACGTGCGCGGCGCCTGGTAGTCGGCGGGGACCTGCGGCTGGCCGAAGGTCGAGCGCTTCGCCCAGTGCGTGCCCTCGACCGGGGCCGTGGTGAACGGGTCGAACTTGGTCAGCGTGTTCAGGTTGAACGCGGTGTCGACCTGCGTGTTGACGTTGGTGATCCCGGTGTTGCCGAAGACGTTGCGCACCTCGGGCTTGACGAAGATCTCGACCTCGTGCCCGAACAGCTTCGGTGTGAACGACAACGTCACGGCGAGGTCCGTCGAGTAGATGTCGTCGGTGCGGTACTCGCCGCGCTTCGAGAAGAAATAGTCATGGGTGGTGTCGGGAGCGATGTAGCCGTAGGTGTTCGGGTGGGTGCCGAGGGCGTTGACGTCGATCTCGCCCACCGCCGAGTACGGCGTACCGCTCGCGTAGTACTGCGCGAGGCCGACGTTGAGCCGCAGCCAGCTCGCCTGGATGACGTCCCAGGCGCCGAAGATGCGCAGGCGGTGGCGCTGGTCGATCGGCAGGTAGCCGTCGGGGTTGTTCCAGCTCGCCTGCTTGTACTCGGGGTACGCGAGGGCGGCCGTGCGGATCGGCCCGTTCGCCGAGGTCTCGCCGATGTGGTTGCCGGAGGCCTCGGAGAGCGTGTAGTTGCCGCCGACGTACAGGCGGTCGCCGAAGCGGTAGTTGGCCGACACGTGCAGCCCCTGGTACTCGCGGCTGAGGGTGCCGCTCGAGTCGTTCATCGTGACCGCGCGGTCGCCGCGGATGCCGGCCGGGGTCTGGAACGTCCCGGTGGTGGTGTCGGTCTGGCTGAGCAGGAACGAGCCGTACTCGCGGTAGACGACGTCGGCGCGCACCAGACCACGGTTGCCCAGGCGGGTGACGAAGCCGAGGGTGAACTCGTCGGTGTACGGCGAGTCGAGCGTCTCGAGCAGCACCGGCGTGTAGCCGGGGTAGCTCGGGTTGAAGCGCCAGTTCTTCGGGTCCTCCGCGAGCTTGAAGGCGCCGCCCACCGAGGCGAGCCAGTTGAAGAAGGTCTGCAGCGCCTGCTCGGTCGACACCAGGTTGTTGGGGTCGGTGTTGATCGCCGGGCCCGAGTACCACAGGTAGACGCTGGTCAGGCCGGCCGCCGAGGTGGCGTCACCGACGTTGCCGGTACCGATGATCGAGGTCACGTAGCGGGCAGCGGAGGCGTTGATCACCCAGTCGCCCTTGCCGGTGACGTCCCAGCTCGCCGCCAGGCGCGGGCTGATGCGGAAGTCGTCGGCCACCACGTCGCCGGCCGAGTCGGTGCCGTCGTTGGCGTCGTAGCGGAAACCGATGTTGAAGCCCCAGTTGTTGCCCAGGCGCCAGCGGTCGTTGACGTAGATCGACTCGGTCTGCATCTGCGAGCCGACAGACGCGGTGAGCTGCGGCTGGTAGTAGAAGTAGGCGCGCCGCGGGTTGACCGGGCTGATCACCGGCACGATCGGGTCACTGGTGATGTAGGAGCTCGTCGTGTAGATCCGGTAGTCGCTGGCCGACTGGTGGTTCTCCTCGAGGTTGAACTCCTCGAAGTGGTCGTAGCCGAACGTCAGGTCGTGCGAACCGAGGTTCTCCGTCGACAGGAACCACGCGCCCTTGGCGAGGTAGTTCGAGTTGTTGCGCTGCTTGTCGGGGCACTCGGGCGGGCCGGCGCCGCAGAACGTCGGCGACCAGTAGCGGCGGCTCGACCGCGACAGGTCGAGCAGCAGCGTGCCGTAGATCGGATCGGGGTCGAGGCCACCGGAGCCGATGCCGATCGTCATGTCGCGCTCGGAGTACAGCGCCTCGACGAAGAAGTTCTCGTGCAGCACGCCGTTGTAGTTCACCGCCCACAGCTTCTCCGGGTCCTCACGGTTGGTGAGGCTGCGGGTGTCCATGATCGAGCCGAACCAGTCGCCCTGCTCTGAGGCGTCGATCTCGAAGTACGAGCCGACGACGCGGTGCTCGGGGGTGAGCGAGAAGGTCACCTTCCCCTCGAGCCTCGTCGCCTTGCTGACGTCCTCGAAAGCGATGTTGGTCAGCGAGGTCTGCTCGCTGGTGACGCGGTCGCCGATGTCGCGGCCGGAGGCGAAGAACCAGATGTGGTCCTTCCACGCGTAGCCGCCGAGGGTGGCCTCGATTGTCTGATTGGTGACGTCTGCCGGCTCGGTTTCGCCCGGCCGCAGCCCGTTCCAACTGTTGTTGTCGTAGTTGAAGCGCAGCGACCCCGAGAACTGGTTGCCGCCCGACTTGGTGATGGTGTTGACTACGCCGCCCGCGAAGCGGCCGTAGTCGGCGGGCACGCCAGAGGTCGAGATCGTGGTCTCCTGGATCGCGTCCTCGACGAACATCGGGCGCGCCCCCTGGCGGACGTTCTCGTTGACGACCACGCCGTTGACCACCCAGAGGTTCTCGAACGACTGCGCGCCCGAGATCGTCACCGCACCGTCCGGGCCCGAGGTCGACGTGCCGGGGGACGCGACCGTCGCGGCGGCCATCGTCCGACCGATCGGCAGGTCGTCGACCACCGACTTGGTGAGCGTCGTCGACGCCACGGTCGCCTTCGCCTGCGCGTCCAGCGTCTGGAAGCCGGCGAGCTCGAATACCATCGTGTAGTCGCCTGGAGGCAGCAGCTTCATCAGGTAGTCGCCGTTCTCGTTCGTCACCGCGACGCGCTTGCCCTGCAGGTACGGCGACTCCGCGGTGATGGTCACGCCGGGCAGCGCCTTCCCCTCGTTGTCGACCACGGTTCCCGTGAGCGTGCCGGTGGGCACCTGGCCGCTCGCCACCGCAGCGACGAGCACGACCGCCACCACCGGCAGCCAGTTGCGAATGTTCCTCATGCTCCTCCTCCTTCGCAGGTCCGTCAAAGAGACTGCTCTGATTAGCCTCTTCTCCCGATGCACTCCTTTCCTGGGATTAGTCTCTCTTCAGCGCCCCTCAACCCTGCGGGTAGCATCCATAGATCATGGCCAAGTGTCAATAGACACAATTAGATAGAATGCGTCTCAAGAAGCGGCCGCGCGGCTGCGCGTCCTCCTGGCGCGGTGACGGCGCCGGCGCTGCGACCTGCCGCACCGGCGAAGTGACGCTCGAGCACGGTCTTGCCGGCGCGCGCGCCGTGCCTCGTGCCTCGTTCCTGCTTCTAGAAGAGCGAGCTTCCGGTGAGCAGCACCAGCGGGCCGGAGCCGTCGTCGCCGAAGCCGACCTCGACGCGGACGATGCGCAGGATCGCCGCCCGAGTCAGCTCGACGGCGAGGCCGGCGCCGGCGGCGAAGCGGACGCCGCCGGTGTCGGCGCCGACGCGCGGGTTCCAGGTGCGGCCGGCGTCGGCGAACACGGTCATGCCGATGATGCCGAGGTGCAGCACCTCGCCGGTGAGGCGGCGACGGTACTCGAGGTTGGCGACCGCGCGCGAGGTGCCGTCGAAGGTGAACGGGTCCCAGCCGCGCAGGCCACTGTCGGCGCCGAGCGCGAGCTGGCGCTCGCCGTCGAGCTCGTGACCGACGTCGGCGGCGACCCGCGCCCGCCACCCGTGGGCGCCGGTGCGGGCGGTGCCGAGCTCGGCGTGAAGCACCACGTTGGCGGCGCTGGCGTGGTCGAGCCGGCCGGAGGACGCGGCCACCAGCCACGAGTACTGCTCCCCACGGCGCGCCCCGAGCTCGACGTCGGCGGAGAACCGCAAGCGGCCCGATTCGCCGCCGAGCGCCGGGAGTGAGATGCCGACGGCGGCGTGCACGTTCGGCCCGAGCGGCACGTCCTCCTGCCGCGACCAGGCGCGGAGCCCCTGGATCACCTCCCAGCGGTCCGACTGGTGCTCGACGCCGATCTCGAGGCCGACGAGGTCGCGGTCCGCCGGCGTCGGGTACGGGCGGCCGTCGAGGTAGGACCAGCCCGAGAACTGCGCGCGGTCGCCGAAGACGCCGGCGGTGAGACGGGTGGCCGCGCGGCCACTCGACGGGAGCCCGATCCCGCCCCAGAAGCGGAACGCCTGCAGCGTGGCGGCGCCGGCAACCTGCTTGTCGCCGCCGGCCCACAGGTACTCGACGAGCGACTCCCGTTGCCACGCACCGCCGCCGGCGCGCCGGGTGTCGAGTGAGAAGAACGGGCGCTCGAGGCGCAGGCGCTCGGCGCTGCCGTCGGAGGTGTCGCTGTACGCCGCGTCGAGCACCCAGCGACTGCCGAGCAGGAGCGGGTCGAAGTAGATCGCGGTGAGCGACTCGCGCTCCTCGTCGTGGCGCCACACCGCCTCGACGCGCTTGCCGCGGCCGGCGAAGTTCTGCTCGGTGAGGGTGACGCCGTACTTCTGTTGCTTGCCGGCGAGGTTGAGGTTCAGCCCGAGCTCGGTCGTCCACTGGTCGCGGGTGTGCACCACCACCTCGGCGCCGCCGGGCGCCGGCCGCGCCGCGATCGTCACCGGGCTCAGGAAGCCGGTGGCGCGCAGCAGCCGTTCGCTCTCCGCGAGCAGCGCCGGGTCGAGCGGGTCGCCCACCCGGAAGAGCAGGAGCGAGCGGACGAACGACTCGCGCGAGACGACGTGCAGCGCGTTGGCGGCGCGGTAGGGCCAGGCTGACGTCCCGGGCTCGGAAAGGTCGAAGACGTCGGAGCGAATGACGGTGATCGCGACGATCGGCGTGCCGGCGGCCACGGTCTCCCGCGGGAGAGCCGCGAGCGCGGCCCACAGCACGACCGAAAGCAGCATGCCACCGGATTCTACGGCCACCGGCGTGGCCGTATACTGATCGGGTCGGATGGGCCGCGCGCGATCGCGACGGCTCACGCGGGGAGGAATCATGGCGCAGCGCGTAGCGGTGATCATCGACGACGAACCCGACATCACGACCTATCTCGCCACGTTGCTGGCCGACCACGGCTGGGAGGCCCGCACCGCCAACAGCGTCAAGGACGGCCTGGCGCTGCTCGCAAAGGGGCGGCCCGACGCCGTCCTGCTCGACCTGATGATGCCCGAGCGCGGCGGCCTCAACGCCCTGGTCGAGATTCGCAAGACCGCGTCGCTCAAGGACGTGCCGGTGGTCGTGGTGAGCGGGATCCAGGACAAGCTCAACGCCGACTACCACGCCTACCTCGAGCGCTTCAAGCACTACCGGCCGGACGCCTTCCTCGACAAGCCCGTCGACCCGGCGCTGCTCCTCAAGACGCTCGACGGGCTGGCCGCGGTCAGGGCGTAGGTCCGCCCGCGGTCGCTGCAGGGCTGCTGCCTGCCGGCGGTGCCTGCACACGCCCGCGGGAGATCGAGTCACGGTGGCCGACCTTGCCGTTCCGGAGATCCGCGTCACGGCCGCGAACGCGCGGCCGGCGCGCGCCGACGGCGAGCTCGTCCTCTACTGGATGATCGCGGCGCGCCGGACGCGCTCGAGCTTCGCGCTGCAGCGCGCGGCCGGGTGGGCCGTGCGGTTGGGACGGCCGCTCGTCGTGCTCGAGGCGCTGCGTTGCGACTACCCGTGGGCGAGCGACCGCCTGCACGCGTTCGTCCTCTCCGGCATGGCGGACAACGCGGCGGCGCTCGCCGCGACCGCCGCCACCTACCACCCCTACGTCGAGCCGGAGCGCGGCGCCGGCAAGGGCCTGCTGGAGGCGCTCGCCGCCCGCGCCTGCGTGGTCGTGACCGACGAGTACCCGTGCTTCTTCCTGCCGCGCATGGTCGCGGCGGCGGCGGCGCGGCTGCCGGTGCTCGTCGAGGCCGTCGACGGCAACGGGCTGCTGCCGCTGCGCGCCGCCGAGCGGGTGTTCCCGACCGCGTTCGCGTTCCGCTCCTTCCTCCAGGACGAGCTGCCGCGGCACCTCGGCGAGCTCCCGGCGGACGACCCGCTCGCCGGATTGACGTCGCCGCGCCTGCCGGCTCTCCCGGAGGAGATCGTCCGGCGGTGGCCGGCGCTCGACCTGCGCTCCGCCGGCCCGGCGCTGCTTCACCGTCTGCCGCTCGACCACGCGGTCGCGCCGGTCGCCGGCGCCGGCGGCAGCCGCGCCGCCGCCGCGGCGCTGCGCCGCTTCGTCGACGAGCGGCTCGCCGCCTACGCCGCTCGCCGCAATGACGTCGTTGACGAGGTCACCAGCGGGCTTTCGCCCTACCTCCACTTCGGCCACGTCGGCGCGCACGAGGTGTTCGCCGCGGTCGCCGCACACGAGGGGTGGTCGCCTGACCGCCTCGCCGGTCGCGCCGGAGGCCGACGCGCCGGGTGGTGGCACATGGGCGAGGCCGCCGAGGCGTTCCTCGACCAGCTCGTCACCTGGCGCGAGCTCGGCTTCAACATGGCGCACCTGCGCGACGACCACGACCGCTACGAGGCGCTGCCGCC